>JBBRGW010000071.1:0-12045 GCA_038223525.1 Pirellulales bacterium | reverse complement strand
TGGAGCCCAGTTCAGTCGATCCCAAAAACCTTGCTATTAAAACTTGGGGGTTGAAGCGAACCAAGAAATACGGATCCGAGCATTTCGATGAAAAGAAATTGGAGGTCAGCGCAACAAGTCTTTCCGCGGACGGAAAATCGTTGCGAATCGTGGTCGATGAATTGGAGCCGACATGGTGCATGGAGATTAAGTTTGCATTTCGAACGGCAGCGGGTTTCCCGGCTGACGGTGTTATACACAATACGATTCATGAGCTAGGAGAGTGATTTCTGCGTAGGTTGCGTACTCAAGGCAGAGCTTCGCTTTCCCTTCAGCCGTAACGCGTTAGCGTCCGGTTAATTCTTGCTAACCGGGAGCTAAGGCTCTTCGGCTGATGTAGTTGCTCAAAAATCGATTAAATCAACAGCCCCCAAGCTTAAATGGAGAGCTTCATTAAACGCCTTGTGGCTAAAGATACCAGTAGGATGGGACCATTGTCCCGTCCAAATCGCGGATCGGGACATTGGTCCCAATCTACCTTTTGGTAGTTTCCAATCTGCCGTTCGCCTAAACGCCGTGCGGCGAGAGATTGGCTTCACTCAATGACATATGCGGATATGCTTTGCTAAGACTGCATGCCTCGTTGAGACTGCGCCCAGGCAAAGGGACCGAAGATCATGAGCGGCGCCCAGGCTGCTGCTGCGGGGCTTAGCAATGTCTCCGTTGAACCAAGCGTGTGGAATCCAATGCTGATCCCGAAGAAGGCGGCGAAACTGAGAACGCAAGAGAGAATCATGCTGATCAAGTTGCGATTGCGATTCGACAGGATCATCGGAATCCCGAGTAGCAACTGTGTGAAGTCCAATAGTGGCTGTATGAATCGCGTGTGAATGGCCACGTTCAAGTCTGCGCCGTAGTATTGCGATTGGTGTTGCATGCGCCAGATGAGATCACCTGTCGATGCAAACTGTTTGGCTGCGCCACCGCGAAGCACGTCGAACTCCAGCTGACTCGAGACGAAACATTGGTCTGGAGTTAGCCAATCGGTATCGGTAGGCAATAGTAGAAAAACACCCTGTTCGGTTTTGACCGACTTCTTTCCGGCAAGTGGTTCGGCACCTTTGGCACCGGTCACGAGATATCCGGCGGGATGTTTTTCGTCTGCATCCATAAACTTGGCCGAAGAGCCCGTGATCTGCTGAGTGACTTGAGCGGCAGGCCCGAGCAACCGAAAGATCGGCTGATTGATCATGAAGTTCGCGGGTTGCAAGTTGCGACCGGCGATGAGTACGCCCATTTCCGAGTCCTCGGTAGGGCGGATAGGGCGAATGCTTTCGCCAAGCAATTCCTGTGGCGTCTTGCTCAGCATCGTCGCAAACCGCGGAATCAGAACTTCCCGTGAAACCGCAGCTAAAAAAATAAGAATTGCGGATAGAACCAACATGGGGCGAACGATCCTCCCCTTGCTGATGCCAGCCGCGAGCAATGCTGTCATTTCATGCGTCCGATAAAGCCAGGCGACAACAAACATCGTCGCCAACAGGGTTAGCAATCCGCACATGCGATCGTAAATGCTCAGCATGTAGGGACTGAAATACTCAGCTAAGCCAAGGATAAAGCTGCCGCGAACCTTGCCGTACGCAATCATTTCGTCGAGGTTCGTGAACACTTGAACAACAATAAGCAGACCTGACAACGTCAAGAAGCAAATCAAGAACACACGTGTGTATAGAAAAAGCAAGTAGCGGTCGATTTTTGTCATGTTAGCCTAATACCAAATCGGCCGATTCCTATGCAACGCTGATATGGTTAGAGTGCTTAGGCGATCGGCAGAATGAAAAGTACCGTAGGATGGGACCAATGTCCCGTCCGTTGATTCGTTCGGGACAATGTCCCGTCCGTTGATTCGTTCGGGACAATGGTCCCAAACTACGATTGGCAAAACACAGCCTGCCGCTCGCCTAGACCGAAAGGGTGTAGCGAATGAAATGCTATCAAAAGGATTCTGAAAAAGATCGTCTCTATCTTCCTAACCAGGATTACCGATATTCCTCTTGTCCACAATTGGGAAGAGTTGCACAATCTGTGGAGTGGTTCAAAAAGTTTCGCGGGAAAGGAATCCCATGTTGCGTCGTGATTGGCTTTGTGGTTTTTCGATAGTGACACTGGCCGGATTGGCTGGGTGCCGTGGCTATCAGTACGGGCATGTGATTAAGCCGGACGCTGCGAACATGGTCGGAAGTCACGAGGCGGGTGCCGAAGTCTTTGATCCACTGGTAGAAGAAGCGGTTGCAAAGCTATTGGCTAGGCAGCAGATTACAACGGATGATTGTCCGGTGGGCCCGGATGGGCTCCCGATGAAAAAGACCGTCTGTTTTGTTGGGATTGAAAATAAGAGCTCTGAAGACATCGGCGACTTCAAAGACAAACTCTACAATCAAATTGACTCTCAGATTCTTGAGTCGCGCACATTCCAATCGATTAGCAAGCGGATGGTGGATGCTGCGCTTCACGAAACGCGGATGCGTCCGGACGCATTGATGTTGCCGGACAACATGCAATTGTTTACCGCGGTACTCCAAAGAAGCGGCGCTCCGGTAGATTATTTACTATATGCTACGTTGACCAGCGGCACGACCAAGCGAAACAGTTCGACGCAAAGAGACTACGAATTGACGTTGGAGCTAACCAATGTCCACACGGGCGAATACGACAAACTCTCTTCCGAAGTGCGAAAGGGTTATCACAAAACTGCAGCTGGGAAGCTCTGGAACTACAATCCACTCAAGCGATGACGCGATGTTCCCATTGCAACTCTACGGCGAAGCTGTTCTTCTCTAAACCTATTCGCGTTCTAGGCTACTTGGTCGCATGTCTTGTTGTATTGAATTCATCGGGTTGTTCGACCCATTCCAAACGAGTATCTCAGCCAAGGAATCTTTTTTATGACGGGCAGCTGGTAGCTTGCCGGGAGAGTCTCGAGAAACTGGCGAAGTCGAGTCGTCATGATCGAGATGTGGTGAATCTCGATTTGGCAGTGGTCGATTTGCTCGCCGGGCAGCCTAAGCAAGCGGAGACAAAACTGCGCGAGGTTCGGGAACGATTTGATTTCCTTGAACAGGATTCGCTTGCTGAGAAGACGGTATCGATGTGGACGGACGATCAAGTGCGATCATACGCAGGCGAGGACTATGAGAAAATTCTTATTCGCGTTTTCCTGTCTCTTTCTAGTTTGATGCAAGACGGTATCGACGCGGAGAGTTACACGTTGCAAATTCAGGACAAGCATGATCAGTTGGCCCAAGAGTTTGCGCAGAGAAGCGGAAAAGAAACGAGCGAATATCGGCCGCTCCCATTAGGATTTTACATGCGAGGCATGTTGCGTGAAGCAACTCATCGCGACTACGACGATGCGGTACGAAACTATGAGGTGGCGTCGAGTTTCTTGCCGAATTGCCAGCCGCTGCTTTGGGACTTGTCCCGAGCTCGCGATGGGGTGCATTCCCAACCCGGCCACGGTGTCGTGTATGTCTTTGCAATGGTGGGAAGGGGGCCATACAAGATCGAGGTTGCTGAGCAACCGACGAGCGACGCGTTGTTGATTGCGGATCGAATCATTTCGGCAGTTGGGCCGTACAAACTGCCGCCGACGGTAGCTCCGATCAAGATTCCGGACATTGCGGTCCCATCCTCGGATGTAGACTCGGTTGGCATCCGAATCGATGGCAATACCATTGGCCCAACGGTCTCGCTTGCCAATATTGAGGAGTTGGCTGTTACGACTTATCGCGCCAATCGCAATTCGGTGATCGCGAGAGCTGTTGCAAGACGAGTGATCAAGAAGGCGACGGTGGCAGCCGCCAAAAAAGGGATGGGTAAGGATAGTGGTTTGGCAGGGATCGGCATGGATCTGGCTGGGATTGCGTGGGAAGCGACCGAGGCTGCGGACACTCGCTGCTGGGGGTTATTGCCTCGGGACATTCAGGTGTTGCGAGTGGAGGCGCCGGCTGGGGATCATCAGTTGCAACTGAGCCCGCTTTTGCACAATCGTCCAGTGGGTGTTCCGCAAGCGACGTCGCTTCGAGTCATCGATGGTCAGAACACCTACGTCATTTGTTGGTTCCCAGATGCACGCAGCGCGGGCCAAACGATGTGTAGTAATAAGCCTTGAGGGGTAAGGCTTAAGGCTTGAGGGGTAAGGCGTAAGGGGGGAGTTCGTCAAGGATTGAGAGGTGATTTTTTATGAGTGGTTCCGATTGTATGGGCTGATGGGATTGGACGGTCTCGGGAACTAACGCTTAATTTGACGCGTCCAAGCTAGCGACTTATACTATAGGTCTGTGTTTTGATTCACCAAACCCTTTGCTGCAGACGGAAATCGTTCGATGGGAAAACGTATTCCTAGATGGATTGAGCGACTCGAAGGGCGTGAAATGTGCGCTGCGGATTGGCAAAACGCAAGCAACCGACTCGATGTCAACATGTCAGGGATGGTGGAACCTCTAGATGCCTTGATCGTGATTAATTATATCAATGAGCATGGAACAGGGCCTCTAGCGGCTAAGCCGACTGCTTACGCTGGCCCGCTGATGGATGTTAACGGCGATGGGGACATGGGGCCACTCGATGCGCTCATTGTCATCAACTCGCTCAACCAAGTCGATGTCGGCTCGGTCGCGCCAGCTGTTAGATTGCCGAATCAAGATGGAAAGATGATTGATCTCACTTCGTTCATCGGGAAGCGAGATGTGGTATTGTACTTTTATCCTAAGGATAACACTCCAGGTTGCACTATAGAAGCGAATGACTTCAGTGTACGGAAATCGCAAATCAACGCCTTGGGCGCAGAGCTTTTCGGCGTCAGTGTAGACAACGTCGCGTCGCACAATGATTTTTCCAATGACCATCAATTGACCTTTGATATTTTGGCGGACGTGGACAAGCATGTCACGACCGCCTACGGAGCATTGACAGAAATCAACAACACTCCGATTGCCAAACGCACCACATTCATCATTGGGATGGATGGCACAGTGAAGAAGGTATTTCACGATGTGGATGTTTTGATCCATGGTGAAGAAGTGGTTGCTGCGCTTCAAGCAGGCATCGAATAACGTAGCGAAGTGAACAGCGGGGTGCAGGGTGCGGGGTGCAGGGTGCCAAAAACAGGAAGTTCCTTCCTGTTTCTAACACCGCAGTTAGCTGTTAGACTCCCATAGCTTTTTGAGGCCGTCTCGCTTTTGGAGCTTTTTTTTCACTGGCCCCCGACGAGCTCGTCTCGTCGGAGCCTACGGTTCTTAGCTAGGAGGGGACGGGGTGCGAGAAACACTTGATTCGGTCGCTTCTAGCTGAGAACCTTTACGTCCGATGGGTCAAGCCCATCGGGGCGTACACAAAGCGAGACTGCCTCCTTTGGCTGTGCGTTGTAGCTTAGTTACGAAACTTATTCACCAACCAGACGAGCTGGCTGGGAGTCTTAATCGGAGTTCCATGGCTGATGTTGCGAATAATTATGAAGATAGCGAGCGGTTGTGTTGCGATTTGGCTGATGGTTGTCGCTCTTGCAAGTTGTGGGTTTGCGCAATCACCTTCCGAGGCGGAGAAGGTTTCTCCACCCGAGACAGTGCTATTGCTGCACGACTACGATGAAGCGGTTGTGAAGGGCGAAAAGTTGGGCCGCCCGATTTTGGTGGTGCTTGGCGCGGAATGGTGTGGGCCATGTAAGCAGCTTGAAAAAGAGCTCGAGTTACCGGCCGCGAAGTCTATTTTTCAGAAATGGGTTGTAGTCAAGGTCGATATCGACATTGAGGTTGGATTGGCCAAGGAGTGGCAGGTCGGTGCAGTTCCGGCGTTCCGAGTTCTGGGCGTTGACCAGGAAGTGGCAGCAAGCAACGAAGGGTTTGCCGGCCTCAAGAAACTGCAAACTTGGCTCGATGAGAATTTCGATTCCGCAAACCCTCAGACGCAGAAAATACTTCGCGACGATAAACCGGTGGACGCGAAAGTGGTGGCAGAGTTGATCGCGTTGCTTCGCGATCGTCGACCGTCGATGCGTAAACGCGTTTCGGAAAGGCTAGCCAAGAACCAAGCGCAGTCCCAAGGACCGCTGGTGGGTTTGCTATCAACCGGGAATTTGTCGCAAAAACTAGGCGCACTGGAAATACTTGAGAAATGGTCGGCACCTATCGCTGGTATTGACCCATGGGAACCAGATACAATCAACAGTGAAAGACTGGCAGGGTTGGACGATTGGGCGAAGGTCGTTATCGATCCGCCGCGTTGAAGTGTGAGGCATTGGTCGATTGGCAGCAAGGCGAGTTGAGTTTCCATGGCGGTAACAATCAAAAAGGGCAAAGCGTTAGATTCGCTCAATTTGACGCCTCTGATCGATGTGGTGTTTTTGCTGCTGATCTTTTTTTTGGTGGCAAACCGATTTGCTCAAGACGATCGAGAATTGCCGGTTCAATTGCCATCGGCTGCCAGTGCGTTGCCGATGACTGTCGAGCCAACGGAATTGGTTGTCAACGTCGATGCGGCTGGGCAGTATATGATCCTCGGCGAACGCATGACGCTGGATAAAGTTGAAGCGACGTTAAAGCGTGCGGTCGCAGACAATCCCCTCAACCAGTTGGTGATTATCCGGGGGGATCGCAATGTGGCGTTTCAAGCGGTTGTGTCCGTAATGGACTTGTGCACCAAATGGAAGGTCCCATCCTATAAGATTTCTACGGAAGCCAAGGTGGGGTCATGAGTCGAGCTGCGATCAAGAAGAACTCTGGCCTGTGGGCGTTGGACGCGGCGTTGCTGTTGTTGGGGATGATGGTCCTGTTGTTGGTGTTGCGGCTATTGCGTTTTGACGATCCGGATCCGCTTCGCAATACATGGCTGTATGTTTTGGGAGTCCCGACTTGCTTGATTGCGACCTCGATGATCACGCGAGTGCTTGCCAATGACTTCATCGAGAAATCGATCCAATTAGGGTTCTTGTTGAGCGTTGGGTTGCACTTGTTCTTTATGCTTTTCGCAGTGAACGTGGTTTTGTTCAGCAGTTACTGGCCTTCGGATGTGCCGAAGATTGCGGTGGAGCCGGCTTCTCAAAAAACATCGAGCCCTCAATATTTCCAGCCTGCGAGCCCCAATGAATCGCGTCCTGAGTATCTCAAGCCTGTCAAAACGGAACAAAATGTTGCACACGAGAGTCTGGATCTTTTGCAACAGGCGAACGAATCCGCTAAGTTGAACGTGGATCTGGTCAAAGATGAGATCAAGCCCACATTGGCCGAGAAGCCATTCCTCAAGCCACGAAAGGAAGCGTCTCCGAGCCAGCCTACCATATCATCGACGGCGGAAAAGTTGGATAGACCGGATCCGAGCAAGAGCCTAGATCGTCCAGAGAACAACATCGAGGTGCCGAGGCTTGAGCAATCTCAGGCGACACCGTCCCAAACCCTTGCAGCAGCAGCCATGGACTTGGATCGCGCTGACGCCGTAACGCAGGATAGCACGCTGTCAGCGATGCCTATGGCTAAATTAGATATTGAAAGTCGTGCCAATCAAGGGTCACAACAAGGGATTCGAAAGAGCAGTAAGGTTCGCGATGAGAAGAGTACCAATAGAGAATTGGAAAAGGCGCTGAATCGCACAGCAAGCGATTTGCCCGATCGCGCCAGTTTATTGCAGCGCGAGGTACGACAATCGGAGTTGGAAAAACCAATGGCCGCAGACGTACCGGTTCCAAAGTTGGGTATACCCACGACAAGCAGAGATACGGAAAGTCCATCTGAGCGAAACACGGAAATGAGTAGTCGTTCCAAGGACTCCGGGGCATCTTCGAAGCGGAATGTGGAGTTATCAAATTTGCAGGCTGGCGTGAAGCTCGAGCCGAATCTAGGTCGGGTTTCGCCAAGTGCAAGACAGGGAGCGAAAGTTCAAAACGACAATGCCAGTGCTCTTTCGGACAATTCGTTCTTGGCCGACCCACGTTTAGAGATGCGGGATGTTTCAGGGGGGCGACGCCAGGATGGGGTTAGTGCTGGTGCCATATCTGCTCCCGCTACGAGCCAACCGGTTCCGTTTGAAGTTGGCGAAGCGGCCAGCGTTCCGGATTCCAATGCTATTGGTGAGTTGGCCCAAGCCATGGCCTCGCGAAGTGAAATTGGAAAGTCGGATGTAGGCAAGCGATCGTCGAACAACATGGGTGCTACGAAAGGGAGCGATCTCCAGAGCTTGAGCCCGAGCGTAGGTGCACCATCCATCGACTTGGGGCGCGATGCATGGGCAGCTCCTTTTTTAGACGCGCCGCGAAAGGGGCTGGATCCAGTCAAGCGAGAGATCGCGATGCCAGATATCCGAGATGCGGAACTCACGACGGATCGATTGCGTCGACCCGAAACAGGCGGTCCGAAGATTGCGAAAGCGGCGGTTCCAATTCCTCTGCCCGCGTTCTCTCAGCGATTGAAACGCAATAGAGAACAAGAGGACCAGTCGACGGAACTTGGTCCGCTCGGACCGCAAACCGAGCAAGCGATCGAGAGCGGTCTGCAGTTCTTGGCAAAGTACCAGAGGGCAGATGGCTCTTGGCATTTGGAGGATTTTGGGGAAGAGGTTGACATCCGAAGTGACACGGCAGCGACCGCATTGGCATTGTTATCGTTCCAGGGGGCCGGTTATACCCATCGCCAGTTTAAATACGAAAGTGTTTGCGGTCGGGCATTGACATGGATGATCAAAAATCAGCGACCCAATGGGGACCTTTATGTTCGAACGGATCCCAAGTCGGATGGCAATTCGTGGCTGTATAGTCATGCGATAGCGACGTTGGCGTTATGCGAAGCATATGGCATGACGCAAGACGAATCGATCAAGCAGAATGCGCAGGGCGCGATCAATTTTCTCATTCAAAGCCAGGACCCTCAGGGAGGCGGTTGGAGGTATCAACCCAAGATCGGTTCGGATACGAGTGTGACCGGTTGGTGCATGATGGCGCTCAAGAGCGCCGAACTATCGGGGCTGCAAGTTTCCAAAGAGTCCTACCGAGGCATCTCAAAATGGCTCGAGGGTTCTCAAGCAAGCGAATCGCAAAAGTATCTTTACCGGTACAATTTCCAGGCGGCCGATGTGCCAGCCACGCGTCATGGCAGGGTGCCCACGCCGGTGATGACAAGTGTTGGGTTGTTGATGCGATTGTATTTGGGATGGCGGCGCGACAACCCGGACATGCAGCGAGGGACAGATTGGTTGATGGACAGGCTGCCGGCTGAGGGAACGGTTCAGAGCCCTCAAAAGGACACTTATTATTGGTATTATGCGACGCAAGTCATGTTTCACATGGGTGGAAATCGCTGGAAGGCATGGTACGGCAAACTCTACCCCATGTTGATTCAGACCCAAAAAAAGGATGGTGATTACGTTGGGTCTTGGGAGCCTAACGGACGAATTCCGGACGCTTGGGGCCGTTTTGGTGGTAGACTCTACGTCACCACCTTGAATTTGTTATCTTTAGAGGTTTACTACAGGCACCTCCCTATCTACGAAGCTACGGCCGATTGAACTTGACAATCCGCTGGTCCAGAGAAAGATAGGAGTCCCAAAAGTTTGTTTTTGGTAAGGTTGGGGTAGTTGATGGCGGATGCCTAGACGCCCCATTTGAAAACACGATGCGGCTTTTCTTCAGTGCAGAGGACAAGTCGCAATTTTTTTTAGCGTATTAGGACACAGGAGTGCATGATGAGCGAGTACGTACCGATGACCCGGGACGGGTACAACCGAATCAAAGCTGAGGTAGAGCGGCTCGAGAACGAAGAAATGCCTCGGATTTCAGAGAAGATTGCGGAAGCTCGCGCGGAAGGGGACCTCAAAGAAAATGCAGAGTACCATGCGCAACGCGAAAACCAAGGGATGATGCAATCCAAAATCAACGCTTTGAAATCCAAGCTAAGCAACGCGTACATCATTGATACGTCGACATTGCCTAAGGATCAAGTTGGCTTCGGGGCCACAGTCAAAGTAAAGGATCCATGGGGCGACGAAGAGGAGTATACGCTAGTCGGTGCTGGTGACGAAGATTATGAGGTAGGTCGCATATTGTCGAGCAGCCCATTCGGCATGGCTCTGGTTGGCAAGAAAGTTGGCGACAAAGTGGAGATCCAAGCGCCGCGTGGCAATCTCAAGTTCGAAATTCTCGCAATCGAGTTCAAAGACTAATGGCCAATGAAGCCAAGGACGTTCGTGGATCAGGTGGGGCACAAAAAGATGTGTCGCTGGGGCCCGCTTGCTTGATCATTGTTGTAATCGGCGCGATATGTTTGAGCGTGGGCATGATAGCGATGGCAGCGATGATGACCGGCAGCAAAGGTCGTCGCGCGGCCTATTCGGTGAGAGAACAGCTAATACCGTGGGTGGAGCAATCACCGTTGAGCAAAACGGATCAACAAAACATTGTTGAACGATTGTATGGGTTGTCCGAGGCTATGGAAAAAGAAGAGCTCACCACGCGTCAACTTTCGCGTTTGGTTTTGCGAATGACCGATAGTCCGGTATTGCAATGGGGAGTGGTTGAGCAACTGAATCGTGCGGCGCAGTCATCCAGCATGACAGATGCGGAAAAGCAAGAGTTCCGTGCCGCTTGTGATCGATGGTTGCGATTGGCATCCGAGGGGAGGTTGTCTTTGCAGGACATGGAGTTCGCGGTTCAAAATGTTGCCACCAAAGACCAACGCTCTGGGCGGCTGACGATCCGAGAGAACACCAATGAAGAGCGGCTGCGCGAATTCCAACGGAGGATGTCGACCATTTCCGACAAGCATTCGATGTCAAACGAACCATTTGATAAAAGCGTCTCTCAAGTCTTTTTGAAGATGATCGAAGAAGCGGTCGAAACCAAGGATTAAGCTTGTCAACAATGAAGAAATTATTAAGTGCAGTGCGGCTCGGCGAATTGGAGCTGCGCAATCGAATTGTTATGGCGCCTCTCACCCGAGCACGGGCTGGAGTTCAGCGTCTTCCCAATGCGTTGATGGTCGAGTACTACTTGCAGCGGGCTTCAGCTGGTTTGATTATCAGCGAAGCGACTGTGGTATCTGAACAAGCTATCGGTTGGGAGCAATCCCCCGGCATTTACACAGATGCAATGACAAAGGGTTGGAAAGCAGTCACCGAAGCCGTTCACGCGAAGGGCGGCTCTATCTTTTTGCAGTTATGGCACTGCGGCCGAGCGTCCCACAGCGACTTTCGAGCGGATCGCAGTTTGCCAGTCGCTCCCTCAGCGATCGCGATCAACGGGGACAGCATTCATACGCCGGAAGGAAAGAAGCCTTACGAAGTACCTCGCGCATTGGAAACTGCCGAAATCGGGGCTCTGATAGAAGATTATCGGACTGCGTCCAAGCGGGCCCTGGATGCGGGTTTCGATGGCGTTGAAATCCACGCTGCTAACGGCTATCTGCTCAACACCTTTCTGGAATCCAAAACAAACATTCGAACCGATCGATACGGTGGCAGTATCGAAAACAGGTACCGTCTGTTGGGTGAAGTTGTCGATGCGGTAGTGGGCGTTTGGCCCGCCAACAAGGTAGCGGTTAGGCTGTCTCCTAACGGTGTCTTCAACGACATGGGCTCGAGCGATTTTCGAGAGCAAAACTTATACGTTGCCACGCAACTCAACCGTTATGGCTTGGCTTACTTGCACGTCATGGATGGCCTTGCGTTTGGCTTTCACCAGCTTGGCGAACCGATGACGCTCAAGGAGTTTCGAAGGGTTTTCCAAAGCGCACTTGTGGGGAACTGTGGGTATTCGGTTGAGACGGCAGAAGCGGCGATCGCAGCTGGCGATGCTGACTTGATCGCCTTTGGCAGACCATTCATTAGCAACCCCGATCTTGTCGAACGAGTAACCAACAATTGGCCGTTGGCTTCTGCAGCCGAGATGGCTGACTGGTATTCGCATGAATCCAAAGGCTATACGGATTTCCCGAGTTACAAAGCGTAGACGAAATAAATTTGTGGTAGGAGCTTTGCTTCTCAAGACGTCTCAATCGCATTTGCGTCGTCGGAGCGAGGCCTTAACTA
>JBBRGW010000070.1:0-12100 GCA_038223525.1 Pirellulales bacterium | reverse complement strand
GAGTGGCGTGGCGCTTCTGGTTACCATTTTGATCATCTTAACGCTTCGGATTTTTGCAAAGATTTTGTTGGCGGGAATCGGCCGGCGAAAAAGGATGCGAGAGGCGACTGCCGACGCCCGAAAATGCATGGCAAGTTTACTTACTCCTTTGGTTTCAATTGCCATTCCTAGTATTTTGTATTTGACCGCACTGTGGCTCGGCACAGGATTTGTAACCCACTCGTTGCTACACGCATCAAGTGGGCTGTACGCAGCAAGTCTTATTGCACTCATCGTGGAAGTCCCTCGTCAATTGCTTCGAACCAATGGTTTTTTGGAAAAGCACCTCAATATCGATTTGCCGAGGCGGAAACGAGCCATGGCTTATTTGCAAGTGATAGGAACCGGACTGGTTCTATTTACTTACCTTATCACACTTACAAAACTCGTCGATCATGGGACTTGGAGTGGATCAGTAGCCCGACTCTGTTTCATAGTTTCGCTACTCCTAGTTGCATGGACAGCACATCTTGCTCTTAAGCCGACAGGAGGCTTCCTCGAACCGCTAGTTGAGAAATTCGGAGGGCATGTGGTCCATCGAATCCGATGGCTGTTCTACATCCTAGGAGTCGGCTTTCCTCTGGCGATGATCGCGCTGTCAGCATTAGGGTACGATTTTACGGCGACTGAAATTATAAGGCGTGCTGGGCTGATGTTTCTATCGATTCTCATTGGGGCGACTCTCTGGTCCGCGATTAAGTTCCTTTCTTCCCGTGCATGGGATGTGCTAACCGGTACCCGTCATGCGCGTCAAGCAGGTGAGTATCGGGGCAGTCGGCCAGCTCGCGTCTCAGGCGCTTTGGCGGAGCACTCGCTCGAGCTCAAGCATCAAATTGCATTCCTCGGTCAATGTGGGCTAGTGCTTGGGGCAGTCGTCTGCGCCGGATGGCTCTGGATCGATATCCTTCCAAATGCCCAAATGGCCAATCCTGTGGTTTGGACCGTTCAAGGAAATGTGGAGCAATCGTTTATTGACGCTAGAGGTCAAACGACAAACCGAACAGACATCGCTGCAACAAATATTACTGTGTTGCATCTTGTTTTAGCACTTGCGACGCTCTTTGTAGCGTTTCAGTTAGCCAAATTACTGCCATCCATTTTTGATGTTTTGGTACTCCAACAGGTCAATTTTGACGAAGCGATGGAGCATCTATCGCTGGTGTTCGGACGTTGCTTGTTGTTTGGCAGCGGTTGCTTCATCGCCGGTAGATTGGTGGGGCTTCGCTGGGAATCGATCCAGTGGCTTGCAGTCGGCTTGTTCATCGGATTGGGGTTTGCCTTGCAAGACATCCTGCGAAATCTGTTCGGAGGATTGGTCGTAATGTTCGAAAAGCCAGCTAGGCTAGGTGATCTTATCACTGTCGGGAACGTGACTGGCCGGGTGTCGGCCCAGAAGTTACGGACCACCGTATTGTCCGATGAAGAAGGACGGGAGGTCATCGTTCCAAACAAGAATTTCGTAAGTCTAGACGTGGTCAATTGGATGGGCGCTGGCCGTCTCACCGTGATATCGATAGAAGTCGCGGTGACGCGTGATGAGCGACCCGCTGATTTATGTCGCATTTTACAGCGGCTAATGGTAGAGCAACCGGAACTCTTGTTAAGTCCTTCACCGCAAGCGACGCTGATTTGCGTCAGCCAAAAATTTCAACGGATCGAACTGCGCGCTTGGGTCGAAGATGTCCAGGATGCGACGCTTTATCGAGAATCGCTAACGAAGACGGTCTTACACTTTCTTGACGAAAGGAACTTACTAGCACCAAATCAGCCTATTCAACCAATGCTAGGAAGCGTAGGCGGTAGCCTAATACGTGCCAAGAGATCGGCGTAGCTCAGTGACTCTCGTCGGTATCGCCGCATGACGTCATTAGAATCGTTCTCACATGCGAGGGAGGCTATGCGATGAATCTCGGTCTTTAGGCCGGTTAAATTATGCTCCGGTAACCAGCCAAATGTCTCTCGATCCCCTGAAAAGCGAACCAATCAAGCTATTCCGATTGCTTCACTTAAAAGAGACTGGCGAGCAGGACACCAGGATCTGAGGTCTCGGGACATAATCGAAGTTGAGATTGTCGCATTTAGACCTCAGCGAAGGAATCATACAAAAACCGACTGACAATCTCGGTCGGTTATGCGATCAAGAAGAAGAAGAAGGCGTCCGCAAAGGCGATGGAAACGAAAAAGAAGTCTTCAGTCCAGTCTGCAACACCGAAGAAGAAGGCGCCAGATACGCTCGGGGCAACGAAGAAGGCCTCCGCAGAGTCGGTAAGTCGAGGGAAAGGTTAAGAAGAAGTCGTCGATTTGCGGCTGACATTTGCTAGTCTCTTCCATCAAGCTCCTCACTGCCGCCACGGCTGATGAAGCGAAACGTTGATGTTATCGCTGCCGCGATAAGTGTGAAAATCGTCATACACACCATCGTTATTGGTAAGCGTGTACGCTTGCGAGTGGACTGGGCTGATTTGCTTAGAATCGATGGCAGGCTACAATCATTGCTCAAAATCCCACGCCTATGGATCAAACTGGGAACTCGACCTCATCCCACGTATATCATCTTGTCCATAACAGATCAGCAATGTCGAATCCGCGCTTGCGATTTGGTCAAACCACGTCTCCGTGGCAGCCATGATACTCGGCCAGCAATAAACATAATAGAAATCGGCTCGTGCCTCGGTTTCAAAATAGCTTCCATGGTATATTTCACCTTTTAAGCCGTGCATCTTGAAAAGTTCCCGTGATTGCCGACAGAGTTCCCCATCTACCTCAATTCCGCAGGCTTCAAAGCCGAGCATTTCTGCTAATCCCGTCACGATACCTAGTCCGCTACCCCATTCGCAAAACCGCCCTCGCGGTAATGCGTCCAACGTCGACCAGGCGTTTTCATAATTGCTAGGAACAAAATCAAAGCAGTTGACTTCCTTTGCCAGTCTACGCCCATCCGCGATAAATCGGGATGCCGCCTCGTCGACAGGAAGCGAAGTTTTTTTTAATTCAATCTGAGTGAGCTCTACCATTGGATAACCTCCTATTTAAAACTGATTTTGCAATGGCATTCAAGACGTAACCGATTAGTCTGCGTCAGCTTTCGAATCGACAAAGTTTTGAATGCGAATCACTGCCTCCCCATCCATTGCAGCAATCGTAGCTGAACGAGGATTAGGTTCTCGCTGGAGATAAACTAGGTCTTCGCATTCAAACGTATTGCATATATTCGCTCGCAATTCACGCGGCAATCCACAACCGAATTCCTGCTGGAAGACGCAGGATCCATCATACGTTTTTTCGAGCAGCTTTGACTCGTACAACGTGAAAATCGCCGCCTTATCTGATTTCGGATTCTGCCGACGAACGCGATTTACTAATTCCTTGGAAACAAAAGCATGAGTACTTCCATTGCGACAACAATCACCTCGACAGGTTCCGCATGCAAATCCCAATATCCGAAGCGGAGCTGCAATATTCGAACCATCGCCCTCGTTTGAAAAAGATCCGTCTACTGGACTTAAACTCTCCTCAAACGCTTCGTCCACGCATTCCTTTAAATGCATCAGAAAGGTACTTCGGCGTTCTGGAGGTAGCGATGTCAACTGCAGTTGCAACGCAGGAACAGGAAATACGGTGAGACACGCATTGGCGGAGGACTTAAGACCATGTTCACTTGCATCAACCTCGATACCGATATCAATCGATTCCATGGAAGCATGAGAGTCCACGACATACTTTCTTGCTATCGCACATCGCTTTTTATATCGATCCTCTTCTGCGTTCTTTGTAATCCTTGTCTCGTCTTGTATGTATCGATTGCGACATTGTGCCTCTGAGCACACTCCTCGGAACATCTGATGCTTTCCGGCCTCTAGGACAGAACTGCAATATCGACAATTCGTTATCGGCTCAAACATGCTTTCCTCCGAATTTGGCTCCGTGACGCTCAGGTCGCACCTCTGCAAAGCGCTAACCCGTGTGAAACAGTCTCTGTTGTAGTCGTTTAACGGATGCTAAGCAACGATGCACAATTATCCAGGGAAAACTTCATCAGGCGGAATGCGTTAGAAACGGTAGTAGACGAGGCTACGAGTCCTGAACAGCTGGACTCGTAGCCTCGTTCACTACAAAACGGGTCGTCCACTACAAAACGGGACTCTAACTGTCCGATTGGACCGTGAGCTAGCGATCTTCCTTGCGTATTTTCATTGGCAACTTGTGCGATGATCCAATACAATCCAATCCAAACCAGTAGATGGAATTTATGAATGCATCGTTCTCGATGGAAGAGGGGATTTCGTAATGATACCCAACAAGGCGTGCGTGATCTGTGAGATGGCGTTGGATGATTTCCGCGGGAGAGTTGGATATCAACTGTGCGGCTCGCCGGGGTGTGAAAACGTTTTTCGCAACCATCTGTTAAGCAAATTGACTTGTTGCAGGGTATGCGGGCGACCCATTAAAAACAGGTTGCAGAACGATGCTTTTGCTCCTGCTTGTTATCGATCCGAGTGTCTGAGCAGGTTAGCTTTCTGTACTGGAAACGAAGCCGTTGTTTGTCGAATCTGTGGAGTGGGCATACGAGCCGGCGAAGTAGGTCAAATGCGAGGAGTCTGCCGCAGCCCTTTCTGTCAAGACTGGGAATCAAGCAACTTGTTCGTTGCGGACCAACGAGCTCGCACGATTAGGCTGGAAAAGAGAATTCTTGGCTTAGAGGAGAAAGTATTCGAGCACGTATCCCAATTGCGACCAGAACTCTTAGAAGATAAATCGATCAAAACAGTTGTACTTCCTTTTCTTGCGCATGAACTCACCTCCCCCTCCGTAGATCGTATCGCCAGTGTGAGGGCAGGTTTTTTGGAACTTGCCGCGACTGCTTATGCTGAACGCAATCAACTGCCCCCCAACCCTGATTCGAACTTAAACAATATTGAAATCGAACAGTCAACGCGAACGAACAATGACGAGATGGAATTGCGTTTTTCTAGACTGAACGGATCTGCGTGTGGAACTTGCGGTGGCGTGTGCTGCAATCTTGGGGGTGATCAAGCGTTTTTGAATGTCAGCAAATTCACCGAAGTTTTTGCGGCGCGACCGGACGTAGGTCCAGAGGAAATCGTCGATGAGTATATCGCAAAAATCCCTTCCGAAACGTTTCTGGATTCCTGCATTTTTCATGGTCTCCAGGGATGCGGCTTAACGAAGCAGCAAAGAGCAATCACGTGCAATAGATACCTTTGCCGCAGCTTGCAAACACTCCGAAAGTTAGTAGACGAAAACGAGTCGAATTTCTTACTTGCCGCAACCAACCTTCGCGATGACCGCAATGAGAATCTCGCTGTCTATCGAATCAAGCTCGCGCGTGATGATTCGGAACACATGCTACTACAAGCGTCTAGCGATCGCATGGATTCCCGCGATACTGCTCCGGAGAAAAACGGAGTCGGCGAGTTGCGGATAACGTAATTTTTAATCTCACGGGATTGTTAGCAACAACCGCAGAGATGATTCGATAACAAGCTATATCGAACATTTTCAAGTGCGTTCAAGCTCTCCCGTCTTTAGTTTCAAGCGAAGGTTTATTATGGATCGAACAATTGCTGCATCTGTAGGTGAAAGTGGTGCAAACCGTTCAGCCGATGTACGGACCATTCAGGAAATGCTTAACAAAGCCCTACCAGGCTGGGGGGGACCGAACCCCAAGCTAGCTACCGACGGTGTCTTTGGACCACTAACAGGTACTGCCATTCGCAGATTTCAGCAGGTCCAGCTATCCACTTATTTTCGTCCCGACGGTTGCGTTGATCCAGGGCGCCGCACACTCAAAAGATTGAACCACATTTGGAATGTGAACGATCCTCCGACAGGTTTGATCAGCCTCTCGGCGGAACCGATTGATCACGTGCGTCAGCCAACAAACATGAGTTGTTGGGCCGCCGCAGGCACTATGTTGGTCGCAGCAAGAGATCGCGTATGCAAACCCATCGAGGCGGTCATGAGGGTTGCCGACGCGAACGATCCAGGCTACATACCGTTCCCGACTATCCAAGGCTACCTAGCACTGTTCAATACCCCCACTCAGGGATTGCCACCTGCCGATACTGGTCGCTACACACGCTCTATCGGATTGCATGTGGGACCAGCCGCGTGTTTTCCGGTGAGCGGTTGGAAGTCGCTGATGGCGCGCTTCGGAGCGATTGGGGTGGTGGGGCTCTCACCGTTTTTGCACATACGAGTGATATCCGAAATGAAGGGCGATGGTTCTGTTTTCGGAACTTTCTTTACGGTGCATGATCCAGGCGAGAGCGTACCTTATACAGAGGCGTTCATCACGTTTACGGAACGCTACGAAGCGGCCGCCCGAGTGAACGACCGTATGGATCAAATCTGGCACAAATAGGTAAGCTTTAGTTATTGCAGATAACTTCTAAGGAACAACTATTTGCCTGTTGTATGACCTTCGACCCTCATTTGCTGGTAAACGCTCCATGGCACCAACTTATTCGAACTACACAAAATCCGAAGCTTCCAGCTCTAAGTCTTCGCCGGGGTCGAACGCGTACCCGGGGATAGTCGGTGGTGATCACAGCCACCGATCAGACATTCTTAGTTGTATCGACGTCACACCTTCCGATGGTTTACGCTCTGTATCGACTCACGTCGTGCTTAAGGGCGAAACGTTATTCACGATCGCTCGGGATTTTCTCGGGAATCAAAAACTATGGCAATGGCTAGCCGTGATGAACGGACTTGAGCCAACGGCTCCGATTTTTGCAGGAATGACTCTCAAACTTCATCCGCTAGCTCCGGATTGGAAACCAATCGTGAAGCTTCCTCCGGCTAACGATTGTCAAGCACTAGGACCTGTAGCCTCCTGGCCGGCGAAGAAGGCTGCGGAGAATGTTTGCCCAGCGGTATTGATGTTCCTCCTCGGACGGAGCAGTGGCAAAATTGACTTGGACGAAGGCTTGCAAGAACTGTTTCGACCGTTCGAATTCGAAGTCGGGCTCGGAGCTTTCATCGCGCGCATACGACTAAAGGGATCGCTGAAAGTTACACGCAGTGGCGTCGTATCGAATGGTCTTACATTCTCGCAACTCGGCTTAGAGGCAGAGACTGCGGCTGTTCGCGACGGAATCCTAAAGGACATCTCTGGCACGGTGAAGCTTCGGTATGAAGCATTTTCCAAAAAGGAACAAGCGCTGCAGTTGAAGCTCGGAGACAAGATTACCTTTGACAAGGCCGAGTTTGCTTTCGAGTATGATTTTGCTGAGAACGCGGCCGTCTTTACTGCAAATGCAAAGGTCTTCAAATACAAGAATGAGTTAGGCGATGTCGAAGGAAAATTGGGGGTTGAGATACGAGTTAAGAAACGCGACAAGTCTTTGCCTGGGGATGGCGAGGATTTCGTTCCGGCCACCGAAGAATTCGAAGCGTCAGTTGCCGCTACCGCTGCCGTTCTAATACCGGTTGCAATTATTCTAGCGCCGGTCGTAGCCGCAGCCGCTGAGGTCGATCTTGCCGCGACCGGCTTTGCTACAGCCGCACGGTCTTTGGCTGTTCAACTGCCAAAGCTAATTGCGGTGGCTCCTACGTTGGTCCTTACCAAATAAAGGAATCGTTAACCCTTCCTTATCCGTTGCTAAGCCAACGCACTTTCGACCAGAATGGTTTATGGGACGCAGCTATGGACCTTTCGAGACACCGCCGACAAAAGTCACTTTCTGTCCGTAGCTTGGGACCATCTGTCCCGAGCTTATTGGAATTTGCAGCGAATTTTCTCTTGGTCGGGGCAACGGTCCCAACCTACCTCGACTTTTGTCGGCTGTGTCTTGCGAATACATGCCATTCGGGTCGGGCATCGCGGTCGGGCATCGCGGTCGGTTCACGCAACTCAAGGCCGCACACTGGCAGAGTTTCTGATCCGACACTTATAGCGTCGGCTAAGTTAAAGTTGAAACTCGCGTGCGTCTTTCGCAGAAAAGAAATCGGGAAGGCTGCCCAGCAGGTCTCGGCGCATCCTTAGGTCGGACTCTTCGAGCCACATTACCTCCGCGACTTCGTCAGGCGATGGAACTGGACTGGAATTCGCCTCGCGCTTGCAAACCAACCATTCCAGCTTTGTTCCCCATCGCGTGCTCGAACTCCAAACGTGCCGGACGACTTCAATGGAAAGCGCAAGTTCTTCCATCATCTCGCGTCGCATTGCAGCTTCGAAATCTTCGTCCCCTTCGATGCCGCCACCTGGAAAACACAATAGTCCAGGGGCTTTCACGAACTGAGATCGCCGGATCACCAAGTACCGAGCGTCTTCGATGATCACTGCTACCACTGCATGTCGGCCCTGATCGGACCGGTTCTCTATCGGCATTCGCTATTCGTCGATCACTTGATGGGTGAAAAAGCGGTCGGTTTCAGGAACAAGCTCTTCACTCCATCTTTTGCAGTCAATGAACCGCCTGCAGCCGCTTCGGAGGCTTTGTAAGCTTTCGTCCATTCTTCGTCTGCTCCAAACTTGCCGAATGAGACCTTTGCGGCGTCAGCCGATGCATGCGCAATGAAATAGACCAAGCTGTTGCCTGCTGCTGGCAGATTGTCCTCAATTTGCGCTGTGCCTTTTCCAACCGGCGAAACTGCCTCGAGCAACTTCGCAGCGGTAAGTGCTTCGCCGTCCAAGCATGAGCAATAAAGGATGTTGGTCATCCCATGTTTGCTGAATAGACCGAGCGTGTGATTCTTGAAGCGTGCGTTGAGTGCAGGTAGATTGCCCTTGGTTGCCACGTAAGTTCTCAACTCAAAAACGCGATTCCCTACATCCTTTACTTCCAAGGCTGGACTGTAATCGTTGACGGTTAAAAAGATTCGCTCAAACGACTTGACTGGCCTTTTGCCATCCACCATCGATTTCTGTAACGTTTCTTTCCAGGCTGCATCGTTCTGAAATGCCGCCTGCGATGCGTCGCAGGTGGCTTTGTCTTTGTGACTGAGCATCAGAAAGACTCGCTCGTCCTTTGGATCGATGCTGGTCCAAGCTCCGACAAGTGTCAGATTGTGTTTGGCCATCAAAGGAAGGCTGTTTTCCGAAATCAATTTAAGCACATCGGATTGACGGCCTGGTTCAGAGACATAGGACCTCAGTTCGTAAAGTTTGTTTGCGGTGGGTGTTTGAGCCAACGCAACTGCACTCGATACAAATAATAATGCGACACTGGCGACGAAGTTTTTTAAGGACATTTCTTACGACGGTTCCTGCAAAGGGTAACGAGAGGGACGACATACCAGATCAGCAGTATACCAAGCGAAACATCCAAGTGTGACAGCGGAAAACAGACTTGCATCTCGGGCTGTGTGAAGTTGTCTCGTGAGGCTACAATCGCCCCGCCACTGAGCATCCGTCAAGAAACCTAGATCGTCAACAGAATCCATGCCCAAATCACTCCAAGAGCACTTCAAGCAACTTCGCAATTGGTTGGATATGGAGTCCGATGCGGAGCGAAAGCGAATGATTGAGCGGAGGAAAATTCGTTCGCAAAAGAATGCGGAAGCCCGCGGCGATACCCTGGTAGATTTAGTCATTTCTGATCATCGCATGGGGTTAGGAGGAAGATTCCTCGTCACCTTTGTAAAACGCAACCGAACCCTTGATCTGCCTTGGAATCGTTTTCGGGTCGGTTCCCCAATCATTGCATCCGAAGAGTTGACAGAGGGCGACTGCGGTTATGGCATTGTTTGTGGGCGGGAAACGGGCTCGATTGAAGTCGCTTTTGATGAGTGGCCCGAAGGAGACCGGTTTCGCCTCGATCTGTCGATGGATGAGATAACGCGCAGTCGCCAACTTACGGCCATGAACGCGGTCCAGAATGCAAAGTCAAGAGTAGCACAACTGAGAGACATGCTGCTTGGCCAACGAGACCCAAGATTCGACCCGCTAACTCCTTTGGAGATAGACGCGCGATTCAACGAATCTCAAAAGCAAGCGATCCAATTCGCTATGTCGGCCAGAGATCTTGCAATCATCCATGGTCCTCCGGGCACAGGCAAAACGACCACCGTCGTGGAACTGATACGTCAGGCCGTCTTGCGAGGCGCCAAAGTACTTGCGTGCGCACCCAGCAATACTGGCGTGGACAATCTGCTTGAGAAATTGGTTGCCAATCGTATTCGTGTTGTTCGCATTGGGCACCCAGCGCGCGTGCAAGAAGAGTTGCAAGCTTACACCTTAGACGCATTGGTCGAATCCGATCCGGCCATGAAAGTGGTTGGTGAGATGATGCGAGAAGCAGAAAAGATCGCGA
The DNA here is from genome assembly GCA_038223525.1 of Pirellulales bacterium. GTDB lineage: Bacteria > Planctomycetota > Planctomycetia > Pirellulales > Pirellulaceae > JBKCUI01. The sequence goes on along the minus strand of JBBRGW010000070.1, from coordinate 1,781 downwards.
GGAAGGCCAGTAAATTCACTCGGGCCAAACCGTTGCCGGGCGAACGTAGCGATCTAAGACAAGAGTCGCGTCGTTTGCGCGACGACGCGCGGGTTTATGAGCGGCAAATCATTGCAAATGTACTGGATCGGGCGGATGTCATCTGCGCCACGACCAATTTCGATCCGGACATATTGGGTAGCCGCGAATTCGATCTGGCTGTCGTCGACGAGGCGTGCCAAAGCACTGAGCCTGGAAGCTGGCCAGTTGTGCTCAGGGCCGATCGCATCGTTCTGGCTGGCGATCATTGTCAACTTCCGCCGACCATCATCTCTGCAGAAGCCGCTGCTGAGGGCTTTGCAATCAGTCTAATGGAACGCCTGATCGACTTGTACGGCGACACCATTACCAAGCAATTGATCGTGCAGTATCGAATGCATGAGGAGATCATGCAGTACTCCTCCAAGTGCTTTTACAACGGCAGTCTTCAAGCCGACGAAACCGTCCGCAGCCATCTTTTGACCGACTTGACCGATCCGCCATATGCAACTCTTTTGTCGACACCGGTGACGTTTGTCGATACGGCAGGTGCTGGTTGGGAAGAGGAACAAGAGATCGACGGGGAAAGCCGATACAATGCCGAAGAAGCCAAATGGATCATTCAACAGGTGCGAGAACTCTGCACATCGGGAATTGATCCAAAAGATGTTGCCATCATTGCTCCCTACGCCGCTCAAGTACGATGGCTCAGACAAAACTGCCCGTTCAAGGCCGTCGAAATTGATACCGTGGATGGATTCCAAGGTCGCGAGAAAGAAGCCATCTTGATCACCTTGGTTCGATCCAACTCAATCGGGGAAATCGGCTTCCTCGCCGACACGCGTCGCATGAACGTTGCTTTGACGAGGGCCAAGCGAAAATTGATTGTGATCGGAGATAGCGCAACCTTGGCTACCAACGCATTCTACGCGAATATGATCAGCTACTTTGAGTCCATAAACGCGTATCGAACGATCTGGGAATGGGATCCCGCAATGGAAAACTGAGCGTGTGGCACGGCCGTTTCAGCCGTGATTTCTATGCTGTGATGTCTCAGCCGGGTCGACGTAGCCACTGCTAATGGTCACCTAAAAATCTAATCTTGTTGCAGTAAGCAGCCAGCACAAGTAAGTGTGCAAAACACGTAGGCGAGTCTTTCCGAGACTCGCAGAAATTAGCGTATCGGAGAGATGTTACGTGAATGAGACGAAGAAACTTCTGCGCAGGTGCTTAATAGGCTCGTCAGCATAGTCTTTGAGAGAAGCCGATCCATAGCGGGATGGCTTTAACCGCTCGCAACATCTATCAGCCGAATCGAAACATATCTGCGTACTTTGGCTCGAGCGAGATCAATTGGGAGGCTCGCTCTGCAAGGGCAGAAATCGTCAAGAAAGGATTGCATGCGATTGCGGTTGGAAACACCGCACCGTCGCAAACGTAGAGCCCTTCATGGACGCGATGCTCGCCTGTTGTTTCGTCAATGTCTCCACCAAAAAGGGTGTCGTACACTTGGCCTTTGTGATTGATCACTCCACTGCGCGGGTCATCGCTCATTCCGCAACCACCCAACGGATGTACCGAAATCAATTTGTCGCCAAATACTTTCAGGTATTTGTATTGCCCCCCATGACCATGGGCGATTCTCGAAAACTCTTTTCGGATGAGCCTGCGATAATCGCTAGCGGTCAAGCCGGGCCAGGAAATAAATGCATTGCCATTGTCTTCAAGGAACAATTTTCCTTCTTGCCGATCGTGCCCCATAC
>JBBRGW010000069.1:0-12103 GCA_038223525.1 Pirellulales bacterium | reverse complement strand
ATCGGAATGACCGGGCAAGTGCTCTTTACCGACAGCACGGAAGACGTGCGCTCTGTGTTGGCGATGGGGAGGTGAGCAATTGAGAAAAGCCTTGCGTTCGAGAGCCTTTACTCTTCTGGAAGTCATCGTAGGGCTCGTTCTAATGGGGACACTTGTTGCGTCTGGTTTGGTCGCAATGTCCTCGCATCAGCATTCGATGGTGTTGGCGAAACAAAAGCAGCAAGCGAATCGAATTGCGGATCGTTTGCTTACCAATTGGTACGAGGTACAAGGCGGCGTCCCGCTTCGAGAGCAAGGAGTGATCGTTACCACTCAAGAGTGGCTGTGGCGGACACAGCCGATAGGGTCAAGATCTGTTTGTGGATTGCAAGCCGACGTTGTTCGTTTGGAGGTCCTTGGGTTTACGGGCTACGCCCGTGTGCCTCGCGTTTTGGTATCCATCGAACTGCTTCAATCTCCCAATGCGAGCGGCTTGCGATGAGAGATGCGAACGTATCGTCCAATACTATCGTCGCCCTTCGCTCCGCGAAAGTACGCTTGATTAACGCCCCTTTTGCGGAGCAAAAGGCGACTATGTTTCGCTCCCCGTACACGTGGAATAGTTTCCAATCTAGCGTGCGTAAAAATCGAGCATTCACGTTGGTCGAGATGATTGTCGCGTTGGTGCTTGGGACTTTGTTGCTCGCCACGTTGATGGGAGTCTTGCGTCGCAGCTTCGTCGAGATTTCAACGACTAGGCAAGACGATCCCAGTATCCATCGAATGGGTCTTTTGGCCGATCAGCTCCGCCGCGATCTATCTAATGCCCGCAATATTTCCGTAGGCAACAATCGCTTCGAGCTGTTAGGATTTGGGCATCGTGATCCACAGACTCTCACAGCGACCCTCCGACCAGCCAGGGTGAGCTACGAAATCAGACAAGACGGAAAACGGTCTCTCTTGGTCCGAGTTCAAAGCGATATTGCAGGAGGCATGGCATCTTCGGGGATTCCGTTTATCGAACCCGTATATTTTGGAGCGGCGAAACTCCTGTTAACATCAAACGAAGTGAAAGGTTTTCCTAAGCTCGATGAGGTGGGCACTAATGTCCTCCAAGAGTCCACTATTGCAAGGAATAGGTGGGCTGTTCCAAGTTCCGTTCAAATCGTGATTCTGGACCAGCGAGATCGACTGATACTCGACCAAACGTTTACACATGAGCGAGACACACGATGAGAGGCAAGCGTCTAAAGCCTAAAAAAGGGTTTGTACTGTTGATGGTTTTGGTTGCGATCATCATTGTGGGTGTTGCGTTGACAGCGAGCGCGCGTCGAAGCCTCCGTGCGAGTTTGGCGGCGGTCGAGGCGCAAAGCTCGATGCAACGTCGCTGGGGGATGGTCAGTTGTCAACGTGCACTGCTGCCCGCAGCCGCCAGCTTGTTTGAGGTAAGCGATCTGAAAACCAGAAAACAGCGAGGCAAACAGCTCGCATTCCCCGCCATCATCGAGGATCGAATTGTTTTGGGTGGCCAAACGTTCGATCTCTTGCTCGCCGATGAGGACGCTAAAGCAAACCTCAACGCGATCTTCGACGCTGGGGGAAAACGAGAATGCGAAATGGCTTTGAACCGACTTATTGGACCAATGGAATCTCGCACCGTTCGACTACTGCCAAACCGAAAGAGCAATCGCGAGCTTACGGCAAAGCGTTCGGCGTCCAGCGACTCGCAGTTGGAGGGCGAAAAACGCGAAAAGACAGAAACAAATGAACCTGAGGTCAGCTTCTTGCCCGCACTTCGCAGTTGGGGCGAAGTCTTTGATTTGCTACAAGTAAATCGACTGACCGGAGAAGATAGGCAACTTGCTAAGATGACTCGAAAGATATCATTAATCGGTTCCGGGCGGCTGAATGTTTTTCGCGCGGCGGATGAAAGCGTTTTGGCCGTGTGCAACGCGGTCGTTCAAGAAGGGTTAGCTAAACGCGTGCTAGCCAAGATTCGTGAAACGTCGTTGGGCGAGATCGGCTTGATTCTAGAAAAATCCGTTACGAACACCGAGGATAGGAGAGAATTGAGGGCTTTACTGGACGCTAGTTCAACTAGCTTTTCAATTTGGATAGAAGCAACCGATAAAAACTCGCGACAGCAGCGATTGGCGATCCAAGCGTTAAACGATACCGGCGCCGTGCAAACAACTGAGTTTTCCTTTGAATAGAGTTAGTTGAGAATGCCTTCACGCAGCTTAACCAGAACAATCAACCGCACAACCGTAGCCACGCTTGCTACTGCGCTGGCGGTTGGCGGTTGGGGCTGGTTTGTGAGCGGTCAACTCGCAATGCAATCGAGTGACGCTGCTTTCAAAAATGCGAGACGAACATCCAACGACGAAACAACAAAACCGTCTTCTCCTCACAATTCAACGAACGATCCCACGCCTATCGATTCAAAACTTTGGACGCGCAGTCTGCAGTCCGGTTTCCGAGCGAAGCCAATCGCACCTTTCGTCGAACGCATGGTTCCCGTTATTCCTGCGCCGCCCACACCGAGAATCGTACCGGTCGTACCATCGACGGAAATTGGGCTTCGGCTGGTCGGGACTGTTATCGAAAAAGGGGGATCGATGGCCATCGCGATCGATCGGTTGGGGAAACTTGATTTTTGCCGCGAAGGTGCTTCTCTGCAATTGCTCCCCGAAGGAATTCGAATCGAATCCGTTTCGGAAGAAACTGTTCGTGTTTCGTTTCAAGGGCAATCGGCCAATTGGTCGATGGGACAACCTTTGCGATTCGATAAAGGACTTGACGGTGGAATCGATAGAGGACCCGGCGGGGTGAGTGAGGGCGGAGTACCAGTCGACGCCATCCCTGCAAGTCCCGCTGGCAACACTTTGCGAAGTAAACCGAAGATGAGTACCGAAGAAGAGCTTGAGCGGATCAATGGCAGCAACCCTTCCGTACCACTTTAAAAGGCGTTGGCATGAGCAAGTTTGGAATCCTGATAAGAGAAGGAATGGAGGGTTGGGAGATATCCGGCTTATCTCCGAAAGCGCCGAAAACTCCGAAGGTATGCGTGAGTAGGCTTGAGACAATCGAACTTGCTCAATGCACGATTGCATTCGCCAATCAGAATGCTTTAGATATTGGTCAAATAGTCATTGCGGTCGCCTCAGAATCCGTCCTCTTTGCATCGCTCCCACGGGAAGTTGCAGCCGACATCAAAAACAATCAAGCCCTACGATTCGCGTTGGAATCCGTGTTGCCGGTCGACGCGGAAAGCATCGTCGCCGATGGAATTCATCCCTTTGGCAAAGGGGCTGCAGGGAGCTTGGCGACGGTATGTTTGGAGGTATCGCACCTCAAACCGATTGTCACTGCGTTGGAGCAGTTGGATTGCCGTATTCAATTCATTGTGCCAAGCACGGTACTCGCGATCGAACAAGCGTTGTCGGATAAGTCTTTACCCGCACCATCGATTTCAATTTGGATGTTGGATCAAGCTAGCGATGTTCCGCAAGTGGAGTTGGTGGTTGTAGCGGACGATGGCTCCGTCAGCAGCTGGCGAATTTTCGGATTGGACGCCGCATCGTTGGAACAGAACGTATTGCAGCTGAGCGCCGATGACTTGCCCATTTTCCTCTGTGGGACGAGAGAGGCATTGATCGATTTGGCAAGTGTTGTTCCTTTCGAAACCCGTTCGGTGGAAAGCGATCGGGCCGAACTGGTTAGGAAGAGGGCTCGAGTGATTCTTTCGGGCAGGGACATTCCATGTTTGGATTTGCGACGTGATGAGCTCGCGATGCGCGATCCATTTCGGCGTGACCGCAAATCGCTGAATCGGTTAGCAATGGCTTTGTGCATTTTGGTTGCAACTTTTTGCGGCACACTAGGGTGGCAGGCAGGGACGTTTCAGTCGCTGGCCGAGAAATACAAACAAAAACAACTCCAAGTATTTCGTAATGCTTTCCCCGGGCAACGAACCCCTGCCGCCGTTCTTGGGCGACTCAAGAGCGAGCATACCAAAGCCAAAGGGATACGAAAAACGGACCCCAAGTCGACGTCTCAGAAGTCTGCGCTGATCACATTGCAACGGATCATCGCCAGTCTGACGGAGGAGTTTCCGTTTGAGGTTCGAGAGATTCGTATCGAGAATGGTAGATTCTCGATGGAGATCGCGTTAAGGTCGCAGCAAGACGCGGGAAGGATTGCTGCTGCGCTTGCGAAAGAGGGCTTCGACGTCGAGCCTCCATCAACGACTTTAGTCAATGGCGATCATATTTTGGCGAGCATCAACGCCACAATCGATGCCGCGGCAGCTGCTCACGACAACGATGGAGGAGCAACGCTATGAGTCTTTCACGATACCGCTTTTCCGCAGTAGTAATATTGATCGGCGCGATGGCGATGGGGATCGCTTCGGTCAGCTTTTATCGCACGGCCAAAGTCGCTGCACAGAATGCGATCGATGGGCATGCACAATGTGATCAACTCGTTCGGGATATCGAAGGTTTCCGTCGTGCGCCGCGGATCGCTTCGCTAGAGGTAGAGCCGCCGGATCGCATAGCGGCCCGGGTCACAAAAGCTGCTTCGGACGCTCAGGTCTCACCCGCGTCAATTCTCTCCGTCGATCCGCAATCGCCAGTCCGAATCGGCCGGACCGAATACCAGCAGAGAGCAACTCAAATCGTCCTACAGAATGCTAGCTTGACGCAAGTTGCGGGTTTCGTAACGGGGCTTGAGGAAGTTAGCGAAGGGATGATCGTTCGCGATTTGTCGCTGAATCGGAGTCTCAGCGAAGGGGATAATGGCGTTGAGCTTTGGAACATTCGGCTGACCTTGACGCAGATGATTTTTTCTCCGATAAGCGGCAGATGAGTTTGCCCTAGCGCCTGTTCCCTTTCACCCTCGACCCCAGCCCATGCGTCAAAATCGAATCGCTAGATCGATTGCAAGCATGGGAATCTGTTGTAGCTTTTGCATTTTCAATTTGGGATGCAAGACGCTGCGAAATGCGGGTTGCGATGAGATTCTTTCCGTTAGCCAAGACGGCTTAGAACAATCCGAAGGGCACCAGAACAAAGGTGTCAAGTTGTTTGATAAGGGGAAGCTTCAAGGGGCAGCAGAAGAATTCCAACGCGCCATTTCCTTCCAGCATGAAAACGGTTCGGCACATAACAATCTTGGATTGGTTTTCTTCCAGCAACGGAAGATGTCTGAAGCGGCCAAAGAATTTGAAACAGCAGCTCAGTTTCTTCCAGAGGATCCTACCCCATGGAACAATCTGGGTATGACGTTGGAAGCGGCCGGGCGTGGCCAAGAGGCCATCGAGTACTATGAGCATGCGTATGAGCTTGCGCCCGAAAAGCCTTTGTACCTGGGGAACCTGGTGCGGACACGAATCCGATTGGGGGAAAACGACGAATCGGTGACGGCCCAGCTCAAAGACTTGTTGTTCTTGGAGACGCGTCCAGACTGGGTCAATTGGATCACCGATCAGCTTGCCTTAGACATGAATCCAATGCTCGACAGAGGGCCCGTTCAGCCCAATCTCAATTCCAAAAGCAAATCGAGCCCCAAGCCGGACCCGCAAACGCAGCCTGTGCCTCCGAGCGGTTCGATCCAGATTGCGCCGATCGTAAACGGCAATGGCGAGCCCATCTTTCTCGGCCCACCACTTCCATAATGACTAGCCGTCAATCTTTCGCTAGGATCGAACTATCAACCATCCATTCACGCAAGCGAATGGGCCAGTCTCCAGCCGCGTCTTTGCTGCCTGTTCGATAGCCGAACCCGTGTCCTGCGTTGGAGTAGATATGCAGTTCAGCAGGAACCCCTTCTGCTTTGTACTTTAGATAGAGCTGTGCCATTCCAATCGAGATGTCATCTCGATCCTTGGCACCCAAAGCGATAAACACCGGGGGCATCCCTTTTTGAACAGTAAAGCGGCTCGAGCTACCAGGATAGATGAGAACTTGGAAATCGGGGCGACAACTCATGCGATCGATCGGATCGGTTGCATCGCTCTTGCCACTGTCAGAGCTCATGGCTGCCAATGCCGCGAGTTCGCCTCCAGCCGAAAAACCCAAGACGCCAATCTTCGATACATCAAGATTCCACTCCGACGCCTTGCTCCGGATCATTCTGAGTGCGCGACGCGTGTCTGCCATCGCATGTTCGTCGACGGTGTAAGCCGAACCGGGCTCTTTCGCTAACCGGTTCTTGAGAACAAAAGTGGCGATCCCATGCTCCGCAAACCATTCCGCAAGGTCATAGCCTTCGTGTCCCAAACAAAGCATGCGGTGACCGCCACCTGGACAAATCAAAATTGCAGCCGATGGAACGTTTGAGACACCCTTTGTTTTTTTCGTGTTCAAGTAGGGGGTGATAGACGGATGGTGGATGTTGGTAACATTGCACTTCCCAGGCCCAACGTCCTCCTTTTCCGCTTCCTTCATCCGTTCGGCGGAACCAGGAGCACCGTTGACCCAAAGCGGAATCGAGCTCGGGCGCTCTGCGAAACAGGTCGTACAAAAAATGCTGAAGAGGAACGCAAAAACCAATGAATTTTGAAGTAGCATTTTGTAGTAGTTGCCTAACCCGACAGCTCGGGCAGTTTGGGTAAAACGTGAGCGGCATAACGCTAGCCGCCGGATTATGAGGGAACCGGCGGTTACCGCCTTGCCGCTCAGAAAACTAGATGGGGTGTCATTCTACCAGCGTGGCGGCGCAGTGGTGTTCCGGTAGCCATGCTCAACCCCATCATCTTGCCCTAGACTCGTGACCCGAACACCGATTGCTTCCCGCTAATCGCGAATAACGCATTTGGGTAGCAGCCAATCGAAAAGTCGCTATACTCTTGGGTTTTCCACTGTTTTGTTGCCAGGTTCCTCGAGTCCGGCACCTCTGGCTTGCTCATCTATGAATAATCATCCAACAGAGACATTAACTCCCGAGAACTTATCCAACGGCGCGGCCGATTTGCTTAGCGAACGCGTTCTCGTCCTAGACTTCGGTGCCCAATACGCACAGCTCATCGCCCGTCGGGTCCGCGACCAAAACGTTTATTGCGAACTCATCCGCCACGATGTCTCCGCAGAAGTGATCAAGGCCCGCAATCCGTCGGCCATCATCCTCTCAGGTGGACCTTCGAGCGTGTACGAAGACAAAGCACCCAAGTGCGATCCTCGGATTTTTTCGCTTGGGATCCCTATCCTTGGTATTTGCTACGGAATGCAATTGACTTCGCAAGCTCTAGGGGGCGCTGTCGAAAAATGCCCTGCCCGTGAATTCGGTCGCTCTCGACTCAAAATCGGTGCCGTTGAAAAACTTTTTGCCGGCTTCCCTCATGAATTCGATGTATGGATGAGCCATGGTGATCAAGTGCAGTCGTTGCCAGCAGACTTTGAAACGCTCGCTTCGACCTCGACGTGCCCTTTCGCAGCTGTCAAACATAAGTCACTGCCGATCTACGGTTTGCAGTTCCATCCAGAGGTCTCACACACCGCGTTGGGTGGCACTCTCATCCACAATTTTCTATACAACATAGCAAACTGCCAAGGTAAATGGCACTTAAGCGATTTCGCCGAAAAATCGATCCAGCAGATTCGTAAAGTAGTCGGTCAAGATCGCGTTATTTGCGGACTATCCGGCGGAGTCGACTCGGCAGTCACCGCTGCATTGATCTACAAAGCGATAGGACCGCAATTGACCTGCATCTTGATCGACAACGGGCTGCTGCGTAAGGACGAGCAAGCCGCAGTCATCTCCGAATTCACAAATCATTTTAAAGCAGACCTCCGAGTCGTAGACGCAAGCGAGCGATTCCTATCTGTACTCGCAGGGATCCGCGACCCGCAAGAAAAGCGCCGCAGAATCGGACACGCATTCATCGATAGCTTCAAGGAAGAGGCCGAAAAAATCAACGGGGCCAAATTCCTCGCACAGGGAACGTTGTATCCCGATGTGATCGAAAGCGGTGCAGCGGCAGACGGTCCATCGGCAACCATCAAACTGCATCACAATGTCGGTGGACTTCCAGAAGAACTCGGCTTCGAATTGATCGAACCACTTCGCGACTTGTTTAAAGACGAAGTGCGTAAGTTGGGCGTGGAACTCGGACTGCCAGAGCATTTGGTTTGGCGTCACCCATTCCCTGGCCCAGGTCTTGCTGTCCGTTGTCTCGGCGATATCACCAAAGAGAAGTTGGACGTGTTGCGAGAAGCGGACGCAATCGTTGTCAGCGAAATCAAGAACGCCAATCTGTACCGACAAACTTCACAGGCGTTCGCGGTTCTCTTGGAATCGCAAAGCGTTGGCGTCATGGGAGACGCTCGAACTTACGAGAATGCGGTTGCGGTCCGCTGTGTGAATACCGATGACTTTATGACGGCGGATTGGAGCCACCTGCCGTACGATTTGCTTGCTCGCATCTCCACACGCATCATCAATGAAGTGCGTGGAGTTAACCGAGTCTGCTACGACATCAGCTCCAAACCACCAGCCACTATCGAATGGGAATAAGAAATAGACATGAGTCGTTCCTACATTTTTCAAATTGAAAACCTGACTAAACGCCACGGCCAAAAAGAAGTTCTCAAGGACATCTTTCTCGCATTTTACCCAGGCGCAAAGATCGGCGTCCTCGGCTCAAACGGCGCAGGGAAAAGCACCCTGCTACGGATCATGGCAGGCACCGACAAGAACTTCGATGGAACCGCTAGGCTCGCAAACGGCTTCACCGCAGGCTACCTATCTCAGGAACCTCAACTCAACCCCGACAAAGACGTTCAAGGGAACGTCGAGGAAGCGGTCGCTCCACGTCGCGCCATCATCGATCGATTCAACGAAATTTCCGTCCTGCTCGGCGAAGTGACCGACGACAAGAAAATGGAAAAACTCTGCGATGAAATGGCCAAGCTGCAAGACATCATCGATGCGCAAAATCTCTGGGATCTCGATCGCCAAGTAGAGATGTCCATGGCGGTTATGAATTTGCCACCGGGAGATGCCAGTGTTGCAAAGCTCTCTGGAGGAGAGTTGCGACGCGTGGCATTGTGCAAACTACTCATTCAACAACCCGATTTGCTGCTCCTCGATGAACCCACTAATCACTTGGATGCCGAAGCAGTCAATTGGCTCGAACAGCATTTGGCTCAGTACGCCGGAACAGTCGTCGCGGTAACTCACGATCGCTACTTCCTGGACAACGTTGCGCAGTGGATTCTCGAATTGGACCGAGGGTCTGGGTTCCCATTCGAAGGAAACTACACCTCCTGGCTGGAGCAAAAGCAGAAACGGCTGGTCATCGAACAAAAAGCAGCCCAAGCTCGACAGAAGACACTCGATAAGGAGCTCGAATGGATCCGGATGTCACCGCGTGCACGCCAAGCGAAGAACAAGGCGAGAATCAGTTCCTACGAACAACTAGCTGCACAGCAGTTCGAGGAAAAGCCCGACGAACTTGAATTTCAAATCCCCCCAGGGAAGCATCTTGGCGAGGTGGTCGTGCATGCCGAGGGAGTGACTAAATCCTACAACGATCGGGTGCTCATCGACAACCTGACCTTTCGATTGCCAGCCGGCGGAATCGTCGGTGTCATCGGACCCAACGGAGCAGGCAAGACGACGCTGTTCCGGATGATCACAGGTCAAGATAAACCGGACCTGGGAACACTTCGAATCGGGGACACCGTCGAACTTGGATATGTTGACCAATCTCGAGATTCGCTCACCGACACCAATTCGATCTATCAGGAGATCTCAGGCGGTCACGATTGGATCGATCTGGGTGGCAAGAAGATGAACTCCAGATCGTACGTATCGAAGTTCAATTTCAAAGGGACGGACCAAGAAAAGAAGGTTGGGACTCTATCCGGTGGTGAACGCAATCGCGTCCACTTGGCCAAGCTCTTGCGTCGGGGCTGCAATGTATTGTTGCTGGACGAACCAACCAACGATTTGGATATCGACACCCTGCGAGCGCTCGAAGAAGCAATCCTCGGTTTTGTAGGCTGCGTGGTCGTGATCTCCCACGATCGTTGGTTTTTGGATCGAATTGCTACTCATATTTTGGCCTTTGAGGGTGATGGCTATGTCCATTGGTGCGAAGGGAACTTCGAGACCTATGAATCGCAACGACGCGATCGCGTAGGCATGCAAGCCGACGAACCACATCGCTTCCGCTACAAGAAGCTTGCCACGTAACTTTACGATTTCAACCATTCGCCAACGCGACACATGTCGCAACGCAAGCGCAGCCCATTCGTAGGCGAAAACGAATACTGGTTACTGTGTGGGTAAATCTCGCGATAGACGGCAATTGGCTTGCCAATTTCGAAATGCGACGGCCGAGAGGAAGATCGCAGTAGCTGCCGTAGCGATACAAATCGCAGTCGAGCCCCAAATCACAGAAGCATTCGCAATCGTCCGACCATTAAAACTGATTTCGTATATTCCGGACTGCGTCGGTAGCCAACCATACTCTTGGTTCAGTAGCACCAATGCCGGAAGACCAACAACGACGGAAGTGGGTAGAAGCATCGCCGCCGCAAAAGCGTATCGCATTACCGCAAACCGCGAATTTGATTTTCCTCTTCGGACGTTTGTCGCTTGGTATGGATTTTCCATGGTGTCATTTGTCAGCGAACCATAGGCGCTCCCCTGTAGCCACAAAGCACAACAATCCACAGGACAAGCCTGTGCTGTTAATAAACTGGTATTGTGGCGATTTTGGTTTTCGCAAGTTTTGTGCCTTTCACAGTCTATTATAAGCCAACGATTTCAGGAAGATTACCTAGCGGCTCCATCCGGCCCCGTGCCGGTGGACCGAAGACTGGACGGCTACAAATGCGTGAACGGTTATAACAAAAGTAACCAAACGAATGAAGTACTAGACGAAGGCAACTGCGGGGAGGCGACGAACCGTGGAGAGGAAGCCTTCGACATCACGCAACACCAGCCCCGTGCTCTAGTCGCAAAGGACCTTGGCAAATAGCGATGACGACGCAAGTGGAGTCGGAATGACGAACGCTTGGTTAGCCGATCACGGAGTCTTGAGTCTCAAGACTTTATGGGCCGAACTCGCTCACCTTCGTTGAACCGCCGGATGCGGACCCGCATGTCCGGTGGTGTGGGGAGGACGGCCCGAAAGGGCCGGCCTTACCCGATTTCTGTTATCTTGCTGCACTGTAGCGAATCGCATCAAGCAATTGCTCTTTTGAAGTCAAGTCTTTGAGAATTGACGGCTCCCGTGGAAACTTGGGATTGAATAGTAGGAATGCAGGTATTGAAATCAATCCGTTGTCCTTCATCAATTGCATAACCGCCGGATCCCCGTTGGTCGCATCGGCGCGAAGTGCTGTGATCCCATTGTCGCGAATCGCTTGATACGATTCGAAGCTATTGATCGCTGATCGTTCATGATCAAAACAACTCACACACCAATTGGCTGAGAGCGATATCAACACTGGCTGATTTTGTTCTAATGCTTCTTTCAATGACGCAGAAGTGTAAGGCTTCCATTGCGGGGGTTGGTTTCGGAATAAACGGACGGACACTGACACCAAAAACGCGATGCAAGCCATGAGAATTAGAACCGACCGGATTCGAAACTGTTTGTTCATGATAGTACTGCTTAGCAATGTCCGGTCCTGAATAAACCGGCTGATCGAGGCCCTGCGTCCAATGGATTGTTAGGGGCACTGCCGAATACGCCGATTCTCAATCGCATAGGTAATGTCATCAAGATTTCTGAACGCGGTTCGGATTGCTGCCGTGAATGGCATTTCCTTAATTTTTTCTAAATGGAAATCGGCACCCGCCGCCACCATTCCGGAATTGGCTTGCTCCATGCTTGAATGGGCAATGAGCACTGGACGCACATCGCAGTCAGCAAACCATCCGATGACTTCAGTTCCGAGTCGTTCACCGACAAAGAAATCCACGAACAGTAAGTCCGGGAGAATGCCACCGGAGAATTCGCCGAACAAATCGTCAATTGTCAAGAATGAACGAAGCTCGCAGGACGCTTTGATTTCTTCGGAGAAGCTACTAACCCAAGTTTCGTGATTTCTCGGCTTATCATCAACAAACCACAACTTCATCTCTGCGAGCCCTAAAAAAACGACAAAAT
>JBBRGW010000068.1:0-12184 GCA_038223525.1 Pirellulales bacterium | reverse complement strand
GGCGGGTAGACCGCGATGGTACATCCTCACTGGCCTCATCCACGATTTGGGCAAGATTCTGTGCTTATGGGATGAGCCGCAGTGGGCGGTGGTTGGCGATACGTTTCCGGTAGGCTGCAAGTACTCCGACAGGATCGTCTTTTACGATGCCTTTCAAGCGAACCCAGATGTGCATAGCGACCTGTATCAATCCGAGTTAGGCATTTATCAATCGGGCTGTGGGCTCGACAAAGTCATGTTGTCATGGGGGCACGACGAGTATTTGTACCATGTCGTCAAAGACTACTTGCCACTACCAGGCTTGTACATGATTCGGTATCACTCGTGTTATCCAATCCATCGCGAAAAGGCGTATCAGTCGCTGCTTAACGATCAAGATCGCGAGATGTTTGCTTGGGTAAATGATTTCAATCAATACGATTTGTATACCAAGCGGGATGAACGCATGGATGTTGCATCGCTTAAGCCCTTTTACGAAGAATTGATCGCAGAGTATTTTCCTCCTCAACTTCGATGGTAGCGCAAGAAACCAAACGCTCCCCAGTAGGTCACTCTTGCCGAGAGTGACCCGTCGCTTAGGCTGCAGGAGAGGATCCATTGTGGGCTGCCTGATGATTGCGTGTAGAAAATGATCAACTTGTGTCAGAAGTAATGAAGCTGCAGTCGCGATTGCGCGAGCGGCTGTCTCGATTAGCCACAAAGCATAACAATCCCCAGGGCAAGCCTGGGGTATTTCGAATCCCGCCCGCCTTGTGCGGCGGTTCGTTCAGGTTTTCAGGCTACACGGCACGACTATCGACAGCCCGAGTTATGATCGACGCCGCTTTTTACCAGCACCGTGGCCGACGCTGCTATCTAGCATCGAAGCTTACCCTACTGCAATCGCAAGCTAGAAGTTTACGCCTCGTTTCACCAAGAGCCAACTAGGTTCTTTCTGTCCTAGGCTCCGATTGCAATGGTACAACATGATGCATTCAGTAGTCTTCTCGTTGAGCGCTATTCGGAGCAAGAGGTTGTGCGATTTCCGAACGGCAACTTTCGCTGGAAGATACACGCAGGAGAAAATCTCGGTCTTCGCTACCAAAGGGAGTGAGAATGGTTGGCCTTGGTTTGGAGTCCCTGTGAAGTATCAACCCGATGGAAGCGTCCTAATCGAAAATCTTGGAGAGGCAAAATACGAAATCCTTGTTTCAGCTCCCCATGGGAAACACACGCTTGAAGTCGTTCTTGAGTCGCGCACACACCTGACACTTGAACTGCAAGTTGATCGCGATGGCAAGTTGCAAAAGAAGGAGTCGCGATCGAAGAAATGAGAGAGCGCTGTGTGGGCCAGCCACTGCGCGGGTTAAACATTGGGCGTAGCAATTCGCAAAAGCCCAACGAAACGAAAAGGGAAAAACAGCATCCAGCCACTACGCGGGGGTAGTGGATCTTGTAAAAGATCCTGGCAAGCTTTCAGCTTGCCAGCGGTGATGCATCGCAAGTTGAAAGTTTACAGCACTGTGGCGGCGCATTGTTTTATTATCCGAATTGCTTACCCAAAGCGTCCGCAATGATTTTGCATTTCTTCATCATTGCGTCGAATTGAGCAAAGTCCAAAGACTGATATCCGTCGCTCAGTGCCTTCTCCGGATTGGGGTGCATCTCCACGATCAAGCCGTCAGCACCTGCCGCAATGCTGGCCGCTGCCATGTCGGTTACTAGATAGGAGTGACCGGTCCCATGACTTGGGTCCACGATGACAGGTAGGTGAGTCTTGCGGTGAAGATATGGTACGGTTGCGAGCGGCAGTGTAAATCGCGTATGCGATTCGAACGTGCGGATACCCCGTTCGCAAAGCATCACGTTCGGGTTGCCTTCGTTGAGAATGTATTCGGCTGCCAACAACCACTCTTCGATCGTGGCGCTCGGACCTCGCTTTAACAACACCGCTCGACCCGATCGACCAACGGCTTCAAGAAGCCGGTAGTTTTGCATATTGCGAGCACCAATCTGAAGAATGTCTGCGTACTTGGCAACCAGCTCCACATCTTCGGGGCTCATCACTTCGGTAACGATTGCCAACCCGGTTTCTTGCCGAGCTAAAGCCAAGAGCTTGAGGCCATCTTCTTTCATCCCTTGAAAGGCATAAGGACTCGTTCGAGGCTTGAACGCACCGCCTCGCAGCGCCGTTCCCCCTGCATCGCGAACCGCCTTCGCGCTGGAAACAATTTGCTCCTCGCTCTCGACCGAGCACGGGCCTCCCATGACACCGACCGCACCGTTGCCCGCTCGGAAATTGAGTACTTGGATCTGAGATGGATCCGGACGGACTTCGCGAGAAGCCATCTTGTAGGGTGCCAAAATGGGTAAGACTTCAGCAACTCCAGGATAGCTTTCAAACGATTCGACTTTGATTTTTCGATCGTCGCCGACCGCGGCGATGACGGTCCTTTCGGTTCCGCGAATGACATGCGACTTTAAACCCAACTCGCTGATGCGGTTCGCGATTCGCTCAATTTGTTGGTCCGATGACGACTTTTCCATCACAACGATCATTTTCGGCTAGCTCCGTAATAAGGTGAACGGCAGGGGCGTTCGTGGCAAAAAAAAACCTCAAGGTGTTTGGCCTTGAGGTTGGAAGTTTGTTGATTTCAATTCGCTTAGCGAACAGCAAAACTCCGTCGGCCCGACTGGGACTCGGTAAAGTAATAAAAAGAAAAGTGGTTTTGGCGACGGTTCATGGTCAGGATTATGATTGGCTTTGGAGATTCATGCAAGTCAACAAGCGTTGGCTAATGGTAAAAGGGATGGCATAACGAGGAACGGCTGATTTTTCTTGCCAACTAAATACGGTTGAAGGAAATTGCCCAAAGGAGCGGATGCTGGCAGCATCCGCCACGTTAGAACGGAAAACCGTTGCGTTTGGGCTGGTTTTGCTGTAAACTCCTGAATCATGCGTATACGCACGTAATGATATGGACCCGGAGCAACTGAATGTCGGACAAAAGCGAACTACCTATCGCGCTGCGAGCCGCCTACCTGGCGATGCATCGAATGTCGGATGGCCAATTTGCGAAATACGGAATCACCGCAGACCAGTTCGTATTGATGGCGGCACTTTCGAGAGGCGACGCGCTTACTCAACGGGAACTCGCTCGCCGGATGACATCTGATCCAAGCACCGTCAGGGCAATGTTGGTCATCCTCGCAAAGAAGGGGTTCGTCGAACGCGAGATCCATCCAACCGATTCACGCGCGAGGACCGTTGCCCTTACAGTCGTCGGCAAGCGAAAGTTTCGCCAATTATGGAACGCTGGCGAAGCGATTCGGACTCAGATGCTCGAAGCCATCTATCCTGAAACCCCTGAATCCTTAGTGAGACTGCTCACTCGCATCGCGGAGTCTCTCAGTGTGGACAACGCAACGGTATCTCTGTCCGATTCCGACTCCACACTTTCAGACCATTCATGACTTCATGCAATAGCATGCAGTCGGCCCAACTCAAACCATCCAATAAATCACTCAACCAACCATTCGCTAGGAACCTAACAGTGGCAAGTATATTGATACCCAACATAAGCAACGTAGATTGCCGACCTCGAAGATCTTCCATTCTGTCTACGTCGATGAGGCAGTCCGCATGGATATTGGCTTTCCTGTTGATTGCCTGTGGGCAAAATCTCTTTTCGCAAGAACCCGTTAAGGTCCTGATGCTTGGTGATTCAGGCGCGCACAAACCATCTGAGTTCTATCGAGCTTTGGTTGAGCCGTTGAAGAAGAACTCCATCGAGCTGACCTATACAGAAAACTTAAGCGATATCAATGCGGACAAATTAAAAGGATTCGCAGGGCTCCTCATTTTTGCAAACATAACGCGAATAACGCCCGAGGTGGAAACAACGTTGTTGGAATACGTTGAGAAGGGTGGTGGGCTGATTCCTGTTCATTGTGCATCGTTCTGCTTCCTGAACTCCGACAAGTACATCGCCCTGGTGGGTGGCCAGTTCAAGCGACATGGATTCACTCGATTTGAAACCAAGATCGTTGCAGCCGATCATGAAATCATGAAAGGACTGAGCCCTATCTCGTCTGAGGATGAGAGCTACATGCATAGTCGACACAACCCAGACCGCATCGTATTGGAAACGCGCAGCGACGCTTCGGGGCCCGTGAGCGACCCGAACGGAGAACCTTACACTTGGATTCGGGAAAGCGGAAAGGGTCGCGTGTTTTACACTGCTTGGGGGCACGATTTTAGGACATGGAGCAACAGCGGATTTCAGCACCTGTTGGCTCGAGGCGTTCATTGGGCTTGTCATTCTGCCGTGATGCCTGCAGTTGTCGCATCCACCGGAAACGATGTGAAAACAGCGATGGAGTCCAAGGCAGTCGTTCAAGCGAATCGGCCATTCGCGATCCCTGAAATGACTACACCCTCAGTCGACGAAAAGGCATTTGAATTTACCGATGTCGGAGCAAAGATTCCCAACTACACGGCGGGCAGACAATGGGGCACGCAAGCGGCACCGTTTACATCGATGCAGAATCCACTCCCAGCCGAATCGTCAATTACCTCCTATTCTGTCCCCAAGAGCTTTCAGTTGTCGCTCTGGGCCAAAGAATCCAATGAGAATTGGCCGGATCAATCCCGCAACAACTCCACGCTCGCGGGCTTCAAGGGCAAACTGATCGCAATGAATTGGGACGAACGCGGGCGATTGTGGGTTTGCGAAACGATCGATTATCCCAACGAACTGCAGCCTGCCGGCCAAGGTCGCGATCGAATCAAAATCTGCGAGGATACCGACAATGATGGGCACGCAGACAAGTTCACTGTATTCGCCGAACATTTGAGCATTCCATCGACGTTGGTATGCTGCCGCGGTGGCGTCCTCGTTCAAGACGGACAGTCGACGATCTTTCTGAAGGATACCGACGGCGATGATGTAGCTGATTTCAAGCAAGTGTTGATTACCGGTTGGGCGATGGGCGATACGCACGGGGGTGTGAGCAATTTCCAATATGGACCCGACAACTGGATCTGGGCGATGCAGGGATACAATAACTCAGAGCCGATCATTAATGGCAAACCGCAGATGCGTTTCCGACAGGGCTTCTGGCGATTCAAAGTAAAGAATGGCGTGTCGGATGCAACGGCTCCCGCTTTTGCGATCGACAAGTCGACCAAGGAGGCTGCAAAAGTCGCTTCGGACTCCTTCAACGAACACACCCTCCGTGTCGAAGCACTTGAGTTCATGCGCGCCACGAACAACAACACATGGGGACTTGGATTTAGCGAAGAAGGATATGTGTTCGGCTCAACGGCAAACAATTGCCCAAGCGTCCATATGCCGATAGCCAATAGGTACTATGACCAAGTCGCTGGCTGGTCCCCCAAAACATTGGAGAAGATCTCTCCCGATTCCAAGTTCGTTCCGCTGGATGACAAGATTCGACAAGTGGATGTGCACGGCGGATACACGGCTGCTTGTGGAGCCTCACTCTATACGGCACGTAACTACCCAGAGGCTTGGTGGAATCGTATTTCCATGGTTTGCGAACCGACCGGGCACCTTGTGGGAGCGTTCGTTCTCGAAAAACAAGGGACTGGATACAAAAGCAAAAACGTGTTCAATGTGATTGCCGGCATCGACGATTGGGATGCCCCGATCATGTCGGAAGTCGGTCCCGATGGCAACGTTTGGGTACTCGATTGGTACAACTACATCATCCAACACAATCCCACACCCACCGGATTCAAGACCGGTAAAGGGGCGGCCTATGAAAGCGAACTACGCGACAAACGATTCGGTCGTATCTACCGACTGACGTACCAAGCCGGTGAAGGTAAAACACCATCGCATACTCGCCAGTTGTCCAAGGCAAGTGCGCTCGAACTAGTCAATGCACTCAAAGACACCAATTTCTTCTGGCGCAGAACTGCACAGCGACTTTTGCTCGAACGCGGAGCAGCCGATGCCGAAACATTGAATGCGTTGGTCGCCTTGGTCGGCAATCAGGAAATGGATGCCATCGGTCTCACCACGTCCGCGATTCACGCCATCTGGACTCTTTCTGGACTCGCTGAGTCAGGGAACGAGCTGGCCAAAAAAGCACTCCAGGAAGCCTGCACCAAAGGATTTAAGCATCCCTCGAGTCCCGTTCGGAACGCAGCCGTAACTTGCTGTGATTTGACTCAAGTAAAACAAGTCCTCGAATCGAATCTACAACAGGACGCAGATCCGAAAGTTCAGTTAGCAGTGATGCTTCGAATTGCAGATGGCGGGTCCAAGGAACTCGTATCGGGCAAACTTTTATCCGACTTTATGCTCGGAAGTCAATCGATCGCTTCCGATGATATCCTGATGGATGCGTGGACATCCGCAGCGTCGACGAACCCGATCGAAACGCTTGTGGCTTTGGTGAACAGCAAGAACGTGCAAGTTGGAAACAGTCTATCAATGCGTGTTTCTGCCCTGGCCGAACACGTTGCGCGTTCCAACCCTACCGCAGAGAAAATTGCGCGATTGCTAGATCTCGACTCAAACTCGAAATTGACCGTCGCTGCACTGGAAGGCTTAGCTCGAGGATGGCCCAAGGATTTGACGCTTGTGCTGTCCGAAGATGCTCAAAAGAAGTTCCGCGATCGGTTCCTCGCGGAGTCGACAAGTGTTGAATGCAAAGCGGCCGTGCTTGCGGTTGCGGACAAGTGGTCGATTCGAGATCTTGAACAAAGTGTTGCATCGATTCAAGAAAGCTTGCTCAAGATTGCACTCGATGTGAGTGGAGACAATGACAAACGGCTGAACGCTTGGGGACAAGCGATTCGGCTTGCACCGACGAACGCTCGCATTCTCGGCGCTGTCGATAAACTTTTCACGCCTCAGTTGACTCCCGAGATCGGAAGCAAAGCGATGGACGCATTGCAAGCCGCTCGTGTCGATGGACTTGCCAATCAATTGCTAACGACTCGACGCAAACTTGGACCGAGCCTCGCAAGCGGTGTCATCCGGCTTCTGCTATCGCGCTCGGAATCCACGGTCTCGCTGCTTGATGCCATCGAACAAGGGCAGATTCAATTCTCCGACCTGCAGCTCGACCAAAGGCAAGCGATACTAAACCATCCGGATCGATCTATTGCAACGCGTGCTGCCGACTTGATGAAGGCTCGCGGCGCGATGGTGGCGAGCAATAGGCAAGCACTTGTTGATGAATGGATGCCAGTGATTTCCGTGCAAGGTAATCTTGAGAACGGTGTAGCCATGTATAAGAAACACTGTTCGCAATGTCACAAGCATGGCGAGATTGGAGTTGCGATCGGCCCAAATCTCACAGGCATGGCAGTTCATCCTAAGGAAGAGATTTTGATGAATATCCTCGATCCATCGAGGAGCGTCGAAAGCAATTTCCGAACCTATCAGATTTTGACCACCGAAGGCAAAGTCTTCAATGGAATGCTGGCTGGAGAATCCGCCAACACTTTTCGATTGATCAACGCGCAAGGAATAGAAGAGCTAGTTCTTCGTGCAGACATAGAAGAAATGAATGCTTCGATCAAATCGCTGATGCCCGAAGGATTTGAAAGCTCGATCAGCAAACAGGAAATGTCTGACCTGCTCGCGTTTTTGAACAACCGCGGTCGTTACACTCCATTGACGTTATCGACGGCGGCTACGTTGAGCGGAGCAAAAGGTTTACCTGGCTTCCGAGGTGCTCCTGGGGACAAATTCGAATTTAAAACCTATGGCACAGTTGAAATTGAAGGTATCCCATTTGAACTTCAAGATCCGCAAGAAGGACGTATTGCAAACATCATCGCATTGCAAAGTGCTGGCGGTCGTGGACCTGGCCCGGGCGCTGGCCCTGGCCCTGCTCCGGCAACTTTGCCTGCATCGACCTCGGTCGCTTGTGCAGGCAAAGTATCCGCAATTCACCTCCTCGCCGCAGTCTCTACTTTTGGCGGACCTGGTGGCAACCAAAGCCAATCGGCGAGTGTTAATGTTCGCTGCATGTTTGAAGATGGGACCATGGAAGAACATCCTCTCTTCAATGGCAAGCAGCTCGCCACGTACCGTGAAAAGCTAGATGTTCCAGATTCTAAGTTTGCAATCGACGCGAACGGAAAACAGATTCGATACCTCAAAGTTGCTCTAGCGAGCGACAAGCCGATGAAGAGCATCGCTTTTGTTAAGGGTGAGGATCGCTCAACACCTTTGATCTTTGCCGTAACCGTTGAGTCCAACGGCAACGCCGCTCACTAGGGGCATGCATTCGTTGCACGACGCTCCGCGTCGTGTTTCATTCGACGCGGAGCGTCGTACAACCAAGGGCGTAACCCAAAAGTAAGATTGGATACTGCACTAGCTAGTCCATGCATAGTCAGGGCTGTGCAACGGATTCCTGCTCTGCAGTTTACCTTAACAACTAGCCCCTTTCCAATTTCAAAAGGTACTTTAAAAATGCGTTTAACTTCTCGAAAAATTGCTGCAGCCCTCCTGTGTTGGGGAATGGCAGTTTCACATGTCGCTGCGCAAGAAACAGCGCCAACGGAAAAGCCAAAAACACCTGCAGAGCAACCCGCTCCTAAACCTCAAACTCCTCCACGTAGACCCGGTGGCTTTGGACCCATTGAGCTCGGCCCAGACGATGTTGCCGTTTATGGTGCCCCACCCGAAGGATTCAAAACCGTTCGAGAGAATGCACCGCATGGCAAGCTCGAAATGTTCGAATATGAATCCAAGACGGTAGGTACGACTCGAAAAGCGAATGTCTACACTCCTCCAGGTTACACGGCAGATAAGAAGTATCCTGTACTGTATTTGCTACACGGTATCGGGGGAGATGAGACCGAGTGGCAACGCTTTTCAACCCCGAACGTGCTCTTCGACAATTTGATTGCCGATGGCAAAGCGGTACCGATGATCATCGTCATGCCTAACGGACGCGCCCAGAAAAACGATCGTAGCGAAGGGAACGTGATGCAGAGCGCCCCTGCCTTTGCGGTTTTTGAAAAAGACCTGCTCAGTGACTTGATCCCCGCGATAGAGGCGAAGTACTCGGTAAACAATAGCCGTGAAATGAGAGCGATTGCTGGCCTTTCGATGGGTGGCGGCCAATCCTTTAACTTTGGTCTTGGAAATCTCGATACCTTTGCTTGGGTCGCCCCTTTCTCAGCAGCTCCCAATACAAAGCCTTCAGAAGAATTGATTCCCAACATCGAGAACACGAAAGCAAAGCTCAAGTTGCTTTGGATCTCTTGCGGCAATAAAGATGGACTGATTCGAATCAGCCAAAATGTTCACCAGTTCCTCAAGAAGAACAACATTGAACATGTGTGGCATGTCGATGGGCATGGGCATGACCCAGTGCATTGGAGCAGCAGCTTGTATTGGTTCGGTCAAAGTGTTTTTCAAGATAAGAAGCCGAGTTGGCAGGCAACTGCGAAGTAAGATTCGTGCTTTCCTCCGATCGGAAACAAGTGGTTGATCATGAGTAAACGATATGCTTTGGCGTTCTCCCTATTCTTGGCGTCGATAAGTTACTCATTGTTGCAATTCGGCCTCGTTCTCAGCGCTCAGGAAATGCGTGGCGCTCAGGAAGTGCCTAGCGCTCAGGATGTTTCTGGGTTGGTTACCGAATTTCTGAATGCCCATTGTCTTCAATGTCACAGCCAGGAGACCACAGAAGGTGCATTGGACGTAACCAAATTGAACTGGAGCGAGAAGTCCAGCAGCGATTTGCAAAGTCTGGTGCGTGTCTACGAACGCGTACTTGATGGTGAGATGCCGCCCAAGTCCGAACCAGTACCTCCTGAATCTTCTAAGCAGGCTTTCCTTAAGGAGTTGTCCAAAGAGCTAACGTCGATGGATAACGTCCGAATCCGTCGCGAGGGAAGAGCGACAAAGCGAAGACTCAATCGATACGAATACGAAAACTCGCTTCGGGACATATTGAACTTGCCTTGGATCCAAATCCGAGACATGCTTCCCGAAGATGGCGAGAAGCATCGCTTCAACAAAATCGGCGAGGCCTTGGATGTTTCGCACGTGCAACTGTCACGCTACATGAGTGCGGCGGATTATGCGCTTCGCCAAGCGATCTTGGTCAAGGTCGAGCGTCCTGTGCGCACGGTCAAGCGATACTATGCTCGCGACGAGTCTTCACTCGTTGGCAACTTTTTGCCGCGCGAGAACGGGACGTTGCCGGATCGACTTTCGTTTCCGGTGCTAGACTCACACGCGCAACCAGAGGTACGAAGTGGCAAGGCTCCGAAATCATCAACCGAATCGCGAGAGCGCGAGGCGGTGGGTCGTGTGTCTAGCATTTTTAGCGATGCCGGTGGCTATAGTTGGGGACAGTTTAGAGTGCCCGTTTCCGGGCGATACCAATTGCGTTTCAAAGGCTACTCGGTTTGGGTAAGCGGCGGAGGAATCGGACGATGGTTTTATGAAGGGTTTGGAGACGAAAAGATCCCCATCTTTCATGTCCCACTTTGGCATCGACCAAATGCCGACGAAGTGTGGCCAGGACGTCGCTCGGAACCTATTGGTGTCTACGCGCAAAGCTCGGGGAAGAGTCGGCCAATCAGCGAATTTGATTTTGGAACCGAGCCAACGGAAGCCGAAGTCGAGGTTGCGTTGATCGCCAACGAGGTGGTCCAAACAGATGGGCTCCGACTTTTTCGGACTCGCGTAAACGGTACCGATGAGCAGTACGTTAATCCATTAGCAACCGAAACGGGAATGCCAGGATACGCTATTCAGTGGATGGAAGTGGATGGTCCAATAGACGACGCTGAGACCGATGCAGGCTACCGACTGTTGTTTGGAGATTTACCAATCGTACGTTTCGAACCGAACTCAAAATCAGGACTTGTTTTACAGATACCAGCACCGACACCAGCACCAAACACCCCTTCCAGTTCACAGGCAAACGCAGGACCGAGTAATTCCGGAAGGGATGCACCGACAACTCCTGGAGCAGGTCCCGCAGGTCCTCGGGGACGACGTGGTTTCGGTGGGCCTCGCGTCGTAGACGTTCGAGTCGAGGTTCCATCCGAAAGACCTCGCCAAGATGCGGAAAGATTGCTGTGCAATTTCTTGGCACGTGCCTATCGCAATGAATTGGAACCACAGCATCTCAATCGATTCCTTCAATTATTTGATCATCAATACGAGCAAGGAGTCGGCTTCGCAAGCTCGATGCTGTCGGTTTACACCGCCGTGTTAGCTTCACCTGGTTTTATTTTCCTAGACGAACAGCCAGGTAAATTGGACAACAACTCCGTTGCCACGCGACTTAGCTTGTTTCTCATGAACACGGAACCAGATATGGCTCTGCGAACGTTGGCAAAACAAGATAAACTTCGGGACACAGCGATACTTCGAGAGCAAGTCGATCGGATGCTCGATCAATCCAAGTCTCGGCGATTCGTTGACGCCTTCACTGACTACTGGCTCGACTTGCGCAAAATCGACGACACCTCCCCGTCGACCATTCTCTATAGCGACTATGAACTGGACGAACCGCTTAAGCAGGCTGCATTGGAAGAGACGCGGCTATTTGTGCAAAAGTTGATATCGGACAATCTTCCCGCCAAAAACATTGTCGACTCCGACTTTACTTTCGCCAATGAGCGACTGGCAAGCCATTACCAATTGCCAGATATTCACGGAGCGAACATGCGTTTGGTGAAGCTACCGAGCGACAGTGTGCGAGGTGGAATCATGACGCAGGCCAGCGTTTTGAAAGTGACTGCAAATGGGACTACAACATCCCCCGTCATTCGCGGCAACTGGATTACCGAGCGAATCTTGGGAGTTCGTATACCGTCGCCTCCAAATGTTCCTGCAGTCGAACCCGATATTCGCGGCGCCGTCACCATTCGGCAACAGCTAGAAAAGCATCGACAGGACACGAGTTGTGCGTCATGCCATGCGAAAATCGATCCGCCTGGATTCGCATTAGAGGCCTTTGATGTGATGGGCGGCTTTCGAGATCGCTACCGTGCAGTTAGTGATTCCGTTCCAGCGACGAAAGGGATCGGCATGAACGGTCAAGCCTTTCAGTTCCACTATGGATTGCCCGTAGATTGTTCTGGCACATTGGCAGATGATATTGGTTTCCGAGATATAAAAGAACTTAAGAAAATTTTGCTCCGCGACGAGCGATCCCTGGCACGTAACTTGGCCGTTCAATTAAC
>JBBRGW010000067.1:0-12285 GCA_038223525.1 Pirellulales bacterium | reverse complement strand
ACCCTTTGCGCCGAACGCAAACCAAAGAGCCAGAACAGCGCCGGATGCACAAAGAAATCAAGCAAGGTCGAACTGATAACACCCCCTAAAATAACCGTCGCTACCGGATACAAAATCTCCTTGCCCGGCTGACCTGCCGCGAGCACCAAGGGAACCAATCCGATGCCAGCCGTTAAAGCCGTCATCAATACCGGAGCTAACCGCTCTAGCCCCGCTCGGACAATCATCTCATGACTCCAAGTCTCCCCTTCGACTTTTACCAGATGCAAGTAATGCTGGAGTAACAGAATACCATTGCGGGATGCGATCCCTCCAAGGGAAATGAAGCCGACCATGCTGGCGATCGTTAGGTTTTGACCTGTCATCACGAGCGCAGCAACCGATCCAATGAACGCCATGGGTATCGCGGCCATCACTTGAAGAGATAGATTGACACTTCGGAACATAGTGTAGAGGGTCAAGAAAACACCAAACAAAGCAAGTAGAAACAACCAAGTGATTGCCCTTGAGGCGTTTTGTTGACTTTCGAATTGGCCGCTAAACTCGAAGTAGTAACCCTGCGGTAGGGTCTCATTCAACGTCGCCAACTTGGCCTTAATCTCCTGAACGACCTCGACCAGTCCTCGATCGGCGGTATTGCACTGGATTACAATCCGTCGTCGAATCTTCTCGCGTTGGATGGAGTTGGGGCCGCTCGATTGCGAAATCTTGGCGAGCGATTCCAGCGGAACCATCCCACCACCGGGCAATTCCACCGGTAGTCTTCTTAAGACATCGTAATTTTCCCTTGCATCGTCTTTAAGCCTGACGACCAAATCAAACGTGCGTTGCCCTTGCATGACTTCCGACACCACCTGACCATTCATGGCCGTTTCAATCAACATGTTGAGCGCGTCGATGGTCAGTCCCGCCGCCAACAATCTTCCGCGGTCGTATTCGATTTTAAGCTGAGGAATGAGTGTCTGCTGTTCAACAATCAAGTCGCGAACGCCTCGAACCTGCTGCATCAGTCCCTTTACTTCTCCAGCTTTTCGCCTCAAGATATCGAGATCGTCGCCATAAAGTTTGACTCCGATTTGAGCTTTAACCCCCGAGAGCATATGCGAAATCAAATGCGAGATCGGCTGCTCCACTGCGAAAACAATTCCCGGGATCTCGATCAAGTCCTTGCGAATGCGATCCAGTTGCTTCTGGCGAGAATTAGATGACTTGGGGTCCAGGTCGATAATGTACTCGCTCGACGTGACCGGTTCCGCATGCTCGTCCAACTCCGCTCGCCCTGTGCGGCGGACGAAGTTGAGGACATCGTGGTTGCCAACCAGCGAACGCTCTACGCTCTTGTTGATTTCTAGCGTGGTCGCCAGCGAATTGCCAGGCGGAAGCAAGACGTTTAGTTGGATTGCCCCTTCGTTAAACGGAGGCAAAAAATCCCGATCCAATCGAGTCACCATCCATGCCGAAATAGCAACCATGACCATTACGGCAGCAATGTTGAATACGGGGAATCGTAAACTGAAACGAATGACTCGAGCAACAATTTGCTTTAGCAAAGCCAGGAGCAGTCCATCCGATGCGTGGGCAACAGCTCGCGATGACGGAAGCAGCCAATACGAAAGTACTGGTGTAACCGTAAGCGAAACAAACAAAGAGGAAAGGATCGAAACAACGTATGCGACCCCCAGCGGGCTAAACAGTCGACCCTCCATCCCCGAAAGCGCAAACAGAGGAAGGAATACCAAACACACAATGATGGTGCTAAATACGATCGAGCTTCGAACCTCCAGACTGGCTGAGTAAACAATTTGGAGAGAAGAACGCGGCTTCGCGAGATTTGCATTTTCCTTGAGGCGTCGAAAAATGTTTTCCACATCGACAATAGCATCGTCAACCAGTTCGCCGATCGCGACCGCCAAGCCTCCGAGCGTCATCGTATTGATCGAGAGACCAAACCAATAGAACACCAGAACTGTTAAAAGCAGTGACAAGGGAATTGCCGTCAATGAGATAAAAGTCGTTCTGAAATTCATTAAAAACAGAAACAGAATGACAACGACGAGAATGCCGCCGTCTCGAAGTGCGACCATCACGTTTTCGATCGCGCGATCGATAAAGTGCTCTTGGGCGTAGAGCGATTCGATTCGAATACCAGGCGAAAGGGACGGTGAGATTTCTCGGATTGCAGATTGAATTTGTTCGGTAATTTTTCGCGTGTCCGCTCCTGGCTGCTTGCTTACTGTCAACACAACGGCTTGCCCGCCGCTAAACCGATCTTCAGATTCACGAACGAATGCAGAAGCATCTCCTCGCTTCAACTGTGCCGCTTCGACTACATTGGCAACCATCGAAAGCGAAACGGGCCTCCCGTTTCGAACCGATACTGCAACCTGCTTGAGGTCGTCGATCGATTCCACGCGGCCGATAGCTCGAACCAACAATTCACTCGAACCCCGCTGGTCCAAGTAACCGCCGGTCGCGTTTTCATTGCTACGCTCGACTGCGGCGCGAATGTTTTCCATGGTTAGGCCATATTTGACCAACGCATCTTGGTCAATTTGCACTTGGAATTGCTTGCGACCCCCTCCCATCGTAAAGACCTGAGCGACACCGGGAATCGAGAGCAGCCTCTGCCGAACAATCCAATCCGCTTGAGTACGAAGTTCGATCGAATCGGTTTTGTTATCTTCGCTCCACATCCCCAACACAAGTATTTGACCCATGATCGAGGAGATTGGGGCCAATTGTGGCTTAACCCCTTTTGGCAATCGATCGGCGACCATTGCGAGACGCTCGTTTACGATTTGTCTTGCGGTATGAACATTGGTGCCAAAACCGAACTCAACGTAAATAATGGAGAGTCCAACCGAGGAAGTACTTCGAACCGCTTGAACGCCGTTAGCGCCGTTCATAGCCGTTTCGATGGGCAATGTAACTCGCGATTCGGTCTCCTCGGGTGCCAGACCCGAGGCCTCGGTCATGATCACAACACGAGGGCGATCCAGATCGGGAAAGACATCGATCGGAAGACGGAATGCAGTCCACGCGCCGTATCCTGAAAGCGATATTGCAATCGCGATGACAAGTAATCTTTGACGCAATGAGAATTGAAGGATGGCGTCTAACATGAACTGCTGTTTCTATCGAGTGACTTATCCAGGACCTAGTGATTGTGGCCGGCATGGGGATCAACCGCTGCGCCAGACTTGCTCCTCAACGCCATTTGCATCTGGTGAGCACCTCGAAGCGCAACGACGTCGCCTGGAAAAACCGACCCATCATTCTCAAGAACAACTCGCGACTGATCCCGATGTTTTTCATGAACAGCTTTCCGCTCAAATCGATCGCCATTCTGCTGAAAAACGTAGCTTTCAACGCCCTCCCGAACCACTGCATCAACCGGCAACACGATTTGATCGATCCATTCCGCCACAGGAACCCCCAACTGCATTCGCTGTCCAACCCGATACTTCCAGGCAACATGGCGTTGCCCCGATGCGTTGCGATTATCGTCGATCAGCGTGTTCGCTAACGTCACATAGAACTTGAAAGTTCGAGTGGCCGGATCAATCTCGTTATTGAGCCAACTCAAGGAAAGATTCTCGATGCGTTCCAATTCCCCACCGGTGGTGACCATCGCAGAGAGCGGCCAGCCAGCAACCTTTGCTTTTAAAATCTGCCCCGCTTCGTTTTCAAAAGCTTGCCCCTCGATGAGCAACTCTTCGTAGTCTGCCAAAACACAAAGCACATCTCCCACACTAACGCTTTGGCCTTTTTGTACTTGGATATCCTGGAGAACCAGCCTGTTCTTCTTTTCGATAATAGGTGGCTGAATAGAGGGCTGTTTAACGGCAGCGTTAAGGATGTATGGTTGCTTGAACGCGAGATCCGTGGAGGGATGATCTTCTATCCTATGCGTCCCATGGCTCGCGTGAACTTCCTCTTCGGAGTGTTCGTCAGGGCCTGGTGCAAACACCTTCATTTCCGCCAGAAGCCGTCGATCGATTGCGATGCGTTCGATTTGTGACTCGGAGAGTCCATGCAGACGCAGCGATTCCTTTTGTGAGCGAATCAACGAATCCAATTTGTCGCGACTGTACTGCCGATCCAATAGGGTCTTGGCTGATATGGCACCAGCGTTGGCTGCTCCCTCGATGCGCGCGATCTCTTTGAGTTCAATGTCGCGATCGCCTAACGATTGCAAATAGTCTTTCTGCCCAGTAACCAAGTCTTCGTGGGTCAATCGCATCTCGAGGATAAGGTCGCCGGGTTCGACCGCCTCGCCAGAAACAGCGTGTATGTGGGTCACGATCCCATTCATCGTGGCGCTGATCGGCAGACGTGTCCTACCTGGCCGATCCACGACGATGGCAGGTACGGAAATCGTTTGCTGAAATGATTTCAGTTCAATTGGCTTCAAATACTCCTCTGACAAACCAAGGTTTTTTTTCGCAAGCTCCGACAAATCCAGAAAATCGCCCACCTCGGACTCTGCGTCCGCGTGATCGTCGTGGCCTGCGGCTCCATGGTTGTGGGCATCATGATCGTGCGGGTCGGCGGCGAATTCGGAGTTGCCAACCATGCCACGTAAAGGCCATGGCAGCTCGTAGTACGTTCCATGAATCCAACCGGCAACGTAAAGTCCAGAACCGATCATGATGGCCAATGACCCAACTATCAGCTTTCCATTTTTCATAAACACGATTCCAAATTGGCTTTACACGACACGCATTATCATTGTGAATCGCCAATATTTAACTTTGGGGTTGTAGGATGCAAGCTTGCAGCAGCCTATTCTTTCAAACACAGGCGGCTGCTGCGGATATCCGCGTTAGCGCCCTGCCGCGCGAGTTACCCGCAACTTGTTGATTAATTAGCCGCACCGAGTTACCGGCGCTTGGCAGGCATCGCTGCTGGTTGTTGGGCATGATTGTGTCCCGTATGGTCATGCTTATGAACAATTTTTGTGACGTACGATTTGTTACGAATCCGAGTGGACAGCTTGGGATCCGCTTTGGTTGCATGCAACGCATCCACCAACTCGGAACTGACTGCTCCAAAGCAAGACGCAAACCCGTTGGCATCCGCTTCCTGTGGTATCGCTTTGAGCTTAACTTGCATCGGTTTGCCGGACAGCAGCAAATTGACCATCAAATGCGGTTCTTCAATTGCCAACCTGGTCTTTGCATCGGCCTCGAGCAAGTAGACGACCATCTGCTTCTTGCCTTCGTCGATAACCAGTTCCGCGTGGAATTCTTCTTTACCAATCTCCAAAAGCTCGCCACCGTGAGGACCATGCGCCGCATGAGCAACATGGATAGCAACCGACGACCCCTTCTGTTGAGCTTGAACACTCCCAGAGAAAGCGATGCCAAGAACCCCTCCCAGAACCAATGGAAAAACGAAGCAACGAGTCATTGAGCGATCCTCAAGTGAATTGAATTTTAGAACGATTTATGCAGGCAAGCTCGCATTCGATAGCATAGTGTATCGAATCCCAACCGCGACGGACTAAAGGATTCTTCATTCGCTTTGCCCACACAACTGTGATGCGTCATGCGATTGCGATAGCATGCATTACTAATGCATCTTCAAGACTACGGCTAAGCTCGACTAAGCTATAATTGGAGTGCATGCCTTACATGCAAATATGGCGTACATCCATGAATGCCGTACATGCAGACATGCAGATGTGCTGTGCGTGAGTGAGACCCGCATTACTTTTTCCGTTCATCCTTTCCGAATCGATATCATGAGAATCTTTTTTTTGATACTGCTTGCGTTTGCAGTAGAGTTGCAACAGGCATCGTCTTCTTTCGCTCAGAAGGTAGATTCGGGCACCCTCACCGAGCTGAAAGCTCTTGCTGGAATTGTGATTCAAGAAAAAGAGGGTGTCGCGATCGGCATCGACTTTCGAAAATGCAACGCTACGTGGACGGACTTCTTTCCGAAACTGCTCGAAATCACGAGTCTGCAGAGTGTAACGATGACAGGCCCTGCAGCGACGCACGAAAGGATAGTTGCCCTCGCTGCGTTGCCGAATCTTCGATCGCTCCGATTGGACCAATCCATGGCGACGGACGCGACGGTCGCCGCGCTCGCAAAAGTTCCGAAGCTTGAGGATATAAATCTTGAAGGCTGCAACATCACCGACGATGCACTGATGAGCCTTGCAAAACAAGAGAACCTAAAGCGATTGAGATTAGCTAAGTCCAAGATTTCCGACGTGGGTTTGTCCCACATTCGGGAGATGAAGCAACTTGAGCTGTTAGACCTATCGGATTGCAGCTTGATCACTAGCGCAGGCTTGGTTCATCTACGGGGCTTAAGCAAACTTCGCAATCTCAGTATCGGTAGCCCGCTGATTAATGACGTCGGCTTGCAGCATCTAAGCCCGTTGACCAATATGGTTGCCATTTCGTTAAAGGAGTGTGCTATCTCGGACGCAAAGTCCGATGCTTTGTCCGGAATGACCAAGCTAAAGGAATTCGACATCTTTAAGACGCGTGCTGGAGACCGAACGTTGGGCGTCGTTGCCGGTGCTGCAGAAATGTCCAAGCTCAAACTGCGAGATTCTGCGATCACCAACAAAGGACTAGTCGAACATATTTCCAAGTTCCAGAATTTGCTTGCCCTCGATCTTGGAGAAACGGAGACCTCCGACCAAGCGTTGGTGGAGATCGGCAAGTTGAGCAAACTCGAGGACCTCAATTTGCTGCGAACCAAAGTCACCGCCGCGGGTGTTGCCTCGTTAACTGGTTTGAAACTAAAGCGACTCAATCTCGATGATATCCCATCCATTGGGGACGGAGTTGTAACGCACATTGCGAAAATGAAGACGTTAGAGTTCCTGCATTTGGGCAAAACCGCTATCACCGACGCAGGCGTACAAGGGCTCGCCCCAATGTCGAATCTCAAGGATTTGATATTGAACAATACTGCAGTGACCGAATCCGCGATCAAAGAGCTGCAATCGAAATTGCCCAAGGTCAAGATCGTGAGATGAGAGGCGAGAGATGAGAGGCGAGAGGCGAGATTGCTCGCGCATAAAGCTAAGGCGATCCGCATACCAACTGGTTCCAAGGCTCTGCCTTGGAACCCACTGAATTGCAGGCTCTGCCTGCCGAACCTACGATAATAAACTCGCGGCCCTTGTTGTGAGGCGAGGCGGAGCCTCGGTAGCAGTGCGTTCCCAGGCGGAGCCATGGAACGAGAATGAATCCCCCGCCCCCCGCTCCCCGCTCCCTGCGCTAAACAACCGTTACATCCTGCACAATCGTTTTCGATCTCCATCTCAATTTGCAATCGCAAAAAATTTTCAACCATGGATTTCTAGCTTTTTCTAAGTCGCGAAGGTGCCAAGAGATAACAATGGAATGAAGCAACGCATTGCAAGCGTCCCGGTGGCCTCATCATTGTCAGGTACAAAATGCTCCAATCCTTTCCAAAATTCGCTATTCCAATGTGCGCGGTAGCTCTGCTTAGCTGCTCGATTACGATCGGTAAACAGGAAGAAAAGGAATCTGTGGTCCCCAGTAAGTCGGTTGGCTCAAAATCGGCAACGAAAGCGAGCAAGTCCGGTTCCTCCAAAGCAAAATCATTCAAGGAAGAGAGCGACCCATCTGCCGAGCCAAAGGAATCGACGTTAGGTATTGAGTTGTTTGCTCCGCGCAAGATGGAGATGCAGTTTGGAATGAAATTTATGTCCAATCAGAATTACTGCACCAATATGCATGCCACGATTCCATTTCCGCTCAATTGGCCCGAACAAAAAGTGACTGTGATGAACTCACAGATTCCGACAGGGGTCGTTTGGGTTTTCCGCGACTTGCCTTTGGGATCCAAGCAAAACGCCTTAGCAAGACAACTGGTCATGGACATTGCAGGCTTGGGACCGAACAATCAATTGGATCTTTTAGTCAACGTCGAAATCGAAAAGTCATTTATCAATCCACCCGCTG
This sequence comes from Pirellulales bacterium, assembly GCA_038223525.1. Lineage (GTDB taxonomy): Bacteria > Planctomycetota > Planctomycetia > Pirellulales > Pirellulaceae > JBKCUI01. The sequence goes on along the minus strand of JBBRGW010000067.1, from coordinate 4,330 downwards.
ACCCGACGGTCTTTGTGATCCCAAAAAAGCCCGGCAACGACTTGCGATTCTTTGTCGGACGCGGCAGTCCTTACATCGATCATGAGCTGGGCGAAGTCAAAAGGGTGGCAAAACAAATTGCCGCGGAGAATCCCGAAAACGCTTGGGAGCATGTAGAGAAGCTTTACGACTGGGTCCGCGAGAATATCGAATACCGCAAAGGTCCGATCCGACACATGCGCGACGCGCTCAAAGACAAAAAAGGAGATTGCGAAGAAATGACTGGGCTGTTCGTCGCGTTGTGCAGAGCGAGCAATATCCCTGCTCGCTGCGTTTGGATCCCCGAGCACTGCTACCCAGAATTCTATTTGGAAGACCCGCAAGGTGAGGGGCATTGGTTCCCATGCCAGGTTGCAGGCGACCGGCAATTCGGGCAGATGCACGACTATCGGCCTATCCTGCAAAAAGGGGATCGATTCAAAGTGCCAGAAGAGACCGGTCCGCTAAGATACATCTCTCATTTCTTCACTTGCAAGCAAAAGCCTTCGGGACCAGGACTTGACCCGAATGTAGAGCCCGTTCAGGATTTAGGTCCACTCAAGAACGAAATCGCGGCCCTTCAAAATGCAGTACAAAATGCCCCGCCTAATCCTGTTCCACCGCAATAGATTTCATGCAACCGGTTTACCATAGCGAAGCAATTAAAAAATGGCCGCGAATCAAAACGACAAATACAAACCTCGCCCAGATGCGACGCGTGCGTTTTCGTTGAATGAAAGCGATCCAGAGCTATTCAGCTCTGTCCCGAATGCGGAACAGGACTTCGAGATCTCCGGCTGCGACCTCACATCGGACAAGCCTGTTCAGTTGCCGATACTTGGCGAATACCAAATTGAAGAGCTAATCGGGGCTGGGGGTATGGGCCAAGTCTTTCGAGCCAGGCACCTAACGATGGACCGACAAGTGGCCATCAAAATATTGCCTCGCTCTTTGTCCGACGACGAACATGCGGTGGAGCGATTCTATACCGAAGTACGAGCCACCGCCCGTTTGATGCACCCCAATATTGTCACAGCATTCGACGCAGGATGCTATCGCGCTGGCGACAAACCGGTCCACTACTTAGTGATGGAATTGATTCACGGCGAGCTCTTGTCTCAGCGAATCCATCAAAGCGGACCGATGAACGCTCAGGAAGTGATCGAGATTCTCAAGCAATCCGCTTCGGCGCTAGAATACGCGCATTCGCAAGGGATCGTTCACCGGGATATCAAGCCCAGTAATCTGATGATCACCCCGGGAGGACTTCTCAAGATTTTGGACTTCGGCCTGGCTGTGCTGCGAGGGCATTTAGACAAACGCGCAGTTGAAAAGCACTTGGTCGGGACAGTAGAGTTTATGTCTCCTGAACAAATCAATGCACCGAACAACGTCGATCATCGCAGCGACTTGTATTCGCTCGGTGCAACCGTCTTTTATTTGCTGACTGGTCGACCGATGTTTCAAGGCGAGATGGTCCAAACCGCCATCGCTCAGGTCAGCAGCAAGCCTCAAGCGCTCTACGAAGTTCGTAGCGATGTTGACATTCGGCTGGATTCCATTTTTCAATCGCTCGTTGCAAAAGCTCCTTCCGAACGATGCCAATCGGCTAGCATCCTAATGGAGAAGCTGGTTTCGATGAACTTGATCGAGCGGCCCATCGCGTCATCGCGGATCCGGGTATCTGAAAATCGACTCCCTCAGTTGAGCTTAGACCATCCGACGAGCGTCGGCTTGGGCAATTCGACATCCAGTCGGGCCTTCGCCCCGTTCGGAATCGAACTGGGCATGGTCCATTCGCGCGCGAGCTACATCGATTCTGAACATAAAGTGGAAGAGGTCTTTGTCGACGGTGAGTCTACCGAACTTCGCAATATGCTTTTTAGCGACGGAGAGAATGTGGCTATCGGTGCTGCCGCCGTTGAGCAGCGCGCGGCCAAACCCAACCATATCTTTTACGGGATGCAACGGTGGTATGGTTTGCCATTGCTGGAGCGATCCTTTGGTGGTCGGCAAGTCCCTCCGGAGGTGCTCGTCGGGTGTGTTATGCGCCAATTAACGAATTCGGTTCGCCGCAAGCTGCCCAATGCTTCGCATGCCGTTGTCACCGTACCGGCTTGTTACGATCAAATGCATCGACTGAGCACCAAGTCCGCCTGCACCGTAGCAGGGGTCGAGGTACTACAGCTCCTTGACAAGCCGCTGGCAGCGACACTCGCACACGTCGAGATTGATATGCGATTGGCTCAAGCGACCGGCAGAGCAGATGAATTTCGGAAAACGTTTTTGGTCGCCATGCTTGATGGAACGGCTTGCGAAGTTTCTCTAGTTTCCGTGGAAGGACTGGCTGTACGGATGCTAAGCTCCGTTGGGGACGGAAAGCGAGGCACGACGCGCTGGCATGATCGCGCGACCAAACGTTTGGCAACGGAAGTGGGCAAGAGACTTGGAATCAATGCTCGAGACGACATCAACATCGCTTCACGCTTACAACGCACGATGGAAAAAGCCTTCGACCGATTGAGGTCCAGCGCATCGGTCCCTTTTGTGTTTGAGACGCCCGGGGGTAAAGTCGAAGGAAAGTTGGAACGAGAACACCTCAGCGAATGGGTTGGCGATCTTGAGAAGGATTGCGAGTCCTTTGCAAAAGAGGCAATTAAGCTCGCGAAAGTTGACCCGAGCATCATCGACGCGATTCTCCTTATCGGCGATGTGCGATGGATGACCGTCATTCAACGTCAATTGACCCATTTGGTGGGTCCACATGCGACGTTGACCATGCTTCAATCAGGTGACTTGGCTCGAGGCGCAGCAATTCAGGCTAAAAATGTAATGCCTCCGATGGATTCACAATCACCAGTTGCCTACGGGTGCACTAGCTACGACCTAGGGGTAATCTTACAAGAAGACGCAACCAAAATCAGTCCACCCAAAGTTCTGATTCGCAAAGATACAGTAACACCGGCGATCAGCACGCGTGCGCTGCGATTCACGGGCGGAGGCAAAGATCAACCAACTCTCCAATTCGTCGAGGGTTCACGGTTGGGTGCTACGACCTGGAATCGATTGGGGCAAATTGACCTTAAGACCTGCTTTCCAGGACGCCCGGATTCGGATCCATTGCAACTGAGAGTCGAAGTCAATTCAAGCGGTATCTGGAGCGGATCCTTGATTTGGCTTGCAGGAAACAAGCAGTTGCCGATTTCGCCGCTGTCAGAACCCCTAATGGATGTGGTCTCCATGCGGCGATGGCGAGATTGGTTAGAATCGCTCATGCTGTGCAATTCTTAATCCTCTATCGTCGACACTCCGTTGAGTAACAACATGCAGTTTACGGTAAGCCTCCCCGACTGGGCTGTCGAAGAACAAGCCAAGTTGCCAACCCATTTGCAAAGCCTAGAGGATCGGATGCGAACCGTCATTCGGTTTTCGCAACTCAACATCGATCATCAGACAGGTGGGCCTTTTGCAGCCGGCGTTTTTGAGCGGGACACAGGGCGACGGATCGTCATCGGCGTCAATCGAGTCGTGTCGTCCAATATCTCATCAGCCCATGCGGAGATAGTGACGCTATCGCTCTCACAGCAAATGCTTCAGAGTTGGGATCTAGGTAGCCAACAACTTCCTGCCATGCAACTCGTCGTGAACTGGCGGCCATGCGCGATGTGCTATGGTGCCACTCTTTGGAGCGGCATCCGATCTTTAGTTATTGCTGGAAGCGATGAGTCATGCGAGCGAATCACAGGCTTTGACGAAGGCCCAATCCATCCAGAGTGGCGAACGGAATTGAACAATCGCGGTATCGAACTGCAAGAAGGCTTGCTTTACGACGAAGCGATCGAAGTTTTCAAATCCTTTCGAGTACGCGGTCAACTCGTCTACAACGCCCGTAGGTGATGCCAATGTTGGTCCTCAAACTCCCTTTCTCCGCTCGGGATCCTCGGGAAGACAATGGGTCAGGGGCGAGGTGGATCCGAGTCTTGGATTGAGCAGCCTTTTTCGATATCGACGGAAAGCTCCGATACCCCAAAACCTCCCAGCTTACCACTCTGGATGTTGCGAGCGGCACAGCACAGCGCAGTGAAAGAGGCCGGGGGAACAATCGCAACGCTGTGGATACATAAGACCGAATGGCCAAAATCAATCCCCCAAAAACTTCCCGATCTATCTTGGCTCAAATGGACGGATTTGCTAAAGCGTATAGCAGTGGAATGATTAGGTTCGAATAATTAGCGATCGCAGGAGGCGACCGACCATGATATCTGCCATGGACATTAGCACGAGCGCGTTGGTTGCGCAGCGAGTGCGACTC
>JBBRGW010000066.1:0-12300 GCA_038223525.1 Pirellulales bacterium | reverse complement strand
GTCGTGCAACGATGCTCCGCAGGGCAGAAAGGGATCGAAGAGGCAGTCTAAGCAGTTTTTCAGATCACCTACGCGTTCAGCATCAACTTCTTGCAAACGTTCCCTTCGTTCTGCGTCGCTCTTTCCGGTCTACCTTGATGTGCGTACACCATTTTCCAGTGGTCGACGCCGAGCAAATGCAGAATGGTCGCATGCAAGTCATGGACATGCAGTCGATCCTCGATCGCATGCAAACCAATCTCATCGGTCTTGCCGATCGTCTGCCCACCGCGAACCCCACCGCCCGCCATCCACATCGTAAATCCATACGCATTGTGATCGCGGCCATCACCTTTTTCGCTCATTGGTGTTCGGCCGAATTCGCCGCCCCAAATGACTAAGGTGCTGTCTAACAAACCCCGCTCCTTCAGATCTTGAAGCAATCCAGCGACCGGCTTGTCGCTGGTGAGGCACATCTTTCCGTGATTTTTTTCGATGGCCGAGTGCGAATCCCATTTGCTCCCTGCACCGTGATAAAGCTGGACGAAACGGACGCCCCGTTCGACCAGTCGCCGAGCGAGTAAGCAATTCTTGCCAAACGACGCAGTCTCTTTATCGTCGATGCCATACATCGATTGAGTGCGTTCTGATTCCTGGGTTAGATCGACCGCTTCCGGGGCTTGTGCTTGCATCCGAAAAGCGAGTTCATACGAGTGGATGCGTGCTTCCAACTCCGAATCGATGGAACGATTGGCGAGATGCTGCTGATTGATCTCGTTCAGTAGGCGGAGTTTCGCCGACTGACGGTCTGCTCCCACTTTGACGGGCGTCTTCAAGAAGTCGATCGGGGCATTGGTGCCATTGAGGGTAATCCCTTGGTAGCTCGCTGGCATGAAGCCAGCGGACCAATTGCGTGGACCATTGATGACGTGACCCTCGCCATCTTCAATGACGACAAAGGCAGGGAGGTTTTCATTGGCTGTCCCCAGTCCGTAGTTGACCCAACTTCCCAGCGATGGTCGACCACCGAGGATCGATCCTGAGTTCATTTGGCAAACACCGTTGGAGTGGTTGAGTCCGTTGGCCCAACAGGAGCGAATGACGGCAAGGTCATCGGCATGCTTGGCTGTATGCGGCAACCAATCGGATACCCAAAGTCCACTTTCGCCGTGCTGTGCCCATTTGCGTTTACTAGGCATTAGCGGAGCATCGTATTCGCCCATCGGGGTAATGATGGGGCCGAAGCTCTCGGGCAACGGCTTGCCGGCCAACTTTTCAAGCTCCGGTTTCGGATCGAACAAATCGATATGGCTAGGCCCACCCTCCATGAATAAGAAGATGACACTCTTGGCGGTTGGATTATGGTGCGGCGCGGTGGTAGACCCCTTAGTTTTATCCGCCGCATTCACTAGGTTTGGCAGCAAGTTTGGCAGCAGCGATGCCAAAGCGAGCGAGCCGAACCCCGCCCCGGCTTGACGCAACATATCGCGGCGATCTAAGTAGCCACTGCCGCGTGGAATCGTGTGATTGGATCGCATACCGAGGACTCTCTATTCCAAATGCAGGAACGAATTCGAATTCATCAAGACGTGGCAGTAGTCCACGAACAAAACACGCCAATCCTGTTTGTCTGCGTTGGAAGCGGACTCGGCCAAAGCGGACTCGTTGGACGCGGACTCACTGGATCCGACAAACGCGATGGCGGACGCCATATCAGACTCAGAAGGTGACCTTAGAAAAACGCGAATGAACGCTTCTTGGACGGATGCTCTCGGTGAGGACTTCAGGGTAACAATTTGTTTTGCCATGCTCTCGGCCCGAGCGTTCACCCAATCGGAATTCATCATCATGAGCGATTGCAGTGGAGTCGTCGTGGCGTTTCGTTTGGCAGACGAAGTGCTCCCGTCAGGCGAGTCAAACAGCGACAAGAATCGATCTTGCGAATTGCGCATCGATCGCACAAAGATCGAGCGTACGGGCTTCGATGGGTCCAATGAATTGCCCTGATGCATCGGCTTTAGTTCGCCGGAGGCAGTCAGGATCGAATCCCGAATCTGCTCCGCATCCAATCTTCGAGGAGCATAGCGCCACAGCCATCGGTTGTCTGGATCGATTTGCAACGATTCAGTCGCGTTGGCTGGATAAGCCGATTGGCGGTAAGTGCGACTATGGACAATCCAGCGATGAAGCGACTTGAAGCGTCCCCCGCTGCGAGCAAAATGACTCGCCAGATAGTCGAGAAGTTCGGGATGTGTCGGAGGTTCTGTTAGCCGTCCAAAATCGCTCGCATTAGAAACGATCCCTCGGCCGAAGTGCTGCTGCCAAACGCGATTGACGATAACACGCCATGTAAGTTGATTGGCGGGCTCAATCAGCCAATTGGCCAGAGCAAGGCGACGGCCGCTGGAGTTGCGATCGGGCAACGGAACGATGGGCATCGATTCCGGCGAAAGGATGGAGGGTATCCCCGGCAGAATCGGCCCCAAACCAATCTTGCCCGGAATGTAGACTTCGGCAGGCGCCATGCCCGCATCGGTTGCGGTCATCGAGACCGGGAGCGTCTCCGGCTTCGGTGCAGGCAGTTGTTTAAGGTACTCTTTGGCAAGCTGCAATTCTTTATGCTTGTCGCTCGGCAGTACTTTTTCCCATTTGATCTCTTTGACATCGCGGGCTTGTTGTAGAGACGCTAGATGTGCAAGTTGTTTTTCACGCGTTGTCCGCTCGATGGCAGGTTTGCTAAGTGCGGGTCGGACTTCAGGTGGAAATTTCGCGATCGCGGATTGCACGACGTTTTCGCGAACCGGAGCTTCGATCGTTTCGATGGTATTCAGGAATGGGCTGGCCGCCTCGCGCCACCATTTTTCGTCGGCTTGGTTGCGACCGATTTGCTCTTGAGTTGCGGCCGGCAAATCCTCGCGAGGGATGAGTCCTGAGAAGTACGCTTGGAGGCGGAAGTAATCCTTCTGAAGGATTGGATCGAATTTATGATCGTGACAGCGAGCGCATCCGTACCCCAAGCCCATGAACGCATCGCCCGTCACGTCGGTCAAGTCGTTGAGGATCGCAGTCCATTGGCCGGTCACATCTCGCTGGTTGTATTCGTAGATCCAAAGCCGCAAATAACCACTCGCGTCTCGGCATTCCAGCGAGTTCGGGTCGATCTCATCACCTGCCAGTTGCTCACGAACAAAGTCGCTATACGGCTTGTCCTCATTAAAGGCTCGAACAACGTAGTCGCGGTACCGATAAGCGGTCGGACGAAAGTCATCTTGCTTGTATCCATCGGACTCCGCAAAGCGGACGAGGTCCAACCAGAACTTACCCCAACGCTCCCCGTACCGTGGGTCGTCGAGCAATCGATCGACCAGATTGGAATAAGCGTCCTCTTTTGGCGCAACCAGGAATTCGGCAACTTCTTTTGGTGTCGGTGCGACTCCAATCAGATCAAGGTACAGACGACGGATGAGGGCCACCGAGTCCGCTGGTTCGGCGAACGCCAGTTTATTGGCGAGCAGTTGCTCTTCGATAAGTCGATCCAAATGGAAGTTAACCGAATCGCTTTCCGTCCTCTCTAAATCTTTGCGAGGCTGAAAGAACCAATACGATCTATCCTCATCGTTGAATCCCTTTTCTCCTTTTTTCCGAACGGACATGGATTCGGTTTTGGCAGGCCAATAGCTTCCATTTTCGATCCACTCTTCAAGCACTTGAATCTTCTCGTCGGAGAGTTTGCCCGAAGGTGGCATTTCAAGGTCTTTGTAATGGATGGCAGAAAGGATTAAGCTCTCGGCGATCGATTCGGCATTGATGACTTGTCCGCTTTCACCACCCTTGGCGAAAGCTTCATGGCTGTCGAGTCGCAATCCACCCTCTTGTTTCTCATCGCCATGGCATCGAATGCAATGATCGAGCAAGAGAGGCCGAACCTTGGACTCAAAGAACCGCGACTGCTCGGCTCGATTCGCTTCAGCGTCATCACGAGAGGCGTCATCACGAGCGGCCGCGGGTAAGACGGACGAGAACAAAAGCGATTGCACAACGCATAGACCGCATAGAAAGTTACTGATTTTCCGAAATGCGCTCATTAACCGTCGCTTCCAAACAGAAAACGTGATGCAGCATCGCAATGCTGCCAAAGGGGCGGGAATCGCCGCAAAAGCGACCTAAAGCTAAGTAGTCCATTGTATCGTCAGCAACCAACCGGTGTCAACGTAAACAGTGTGGAACGGCAGTCCATGCCGTGATTTTATTATTGTCGACTTTTGCTCCGCAAAAGCTCGCCTCATTAACGCTGCTTTTGCGGAGCAAAAGGCGACAAAGTTTTGCACTTCACGAATAAAATCACAGCCTATCTCCGCCGTTCTGGAGGACTAGCGCAGAATAGACAATTTTTTAGTACGATACGTTTCGCGAGACTGCCTCTTCCTCGCCGTGCACTTGGCTTAAGGCGATCGGCAGGCTGTGAGATACCAGTTGTAGTTTGGGACCATTGTCCCGAACGAATCAACGGACGGGACAATGGTCCCATCCTACGGTAGTTTTCAGCCTGCCGCTCGCCGAACAAACTGCTCCGAACCAGGACAATGACCCAGGACAATATAGTGAAAATCACTCTTTTACGACTAGCGGACCGTTTCTTTTTGTTTGGGCTGGTTATCGTTGCAGCGGCCACGATTTCGCTTGCCGACGACAATCCCAAGGCGGATGTTCCCAAATCCGAAATTCCCAAAGTGGAATCCGAAGGGCAGTCGCGACTGCTCGCTGACATCAGTTACCTGGCCTCCGATGAACTTCAGGGTCGCGCAGCAGAAACCCCAGGACTCAAAATGGCAGCGGACTTTATCGCCAGACGCTGGCACGAACTCGGACTAAAAACCGATCTGTTCGATGGAAAACCGTTTCAGGAGTTCTACTTGCCTGGCGGCACTGCTTTTGCCACACCTGAAAACAACAAACTCACCATCCTCAAACCGTCCGGCGAAAAGGTCGAATTGAGCCTTACCAAACAATTTCAACCGCAATCTATCGGAAGCAATGGAGAGTTTAATGGGGCTCTTGTCTTCGCGGGTTACGGAATCACTGCTTCCCAAGAAAACCTGAATTACGATGACTTCGCCGGCATGGATGTTCGAGGCAAGGTCGTTATCGTCATTCGCAAAGAACCGCAACTGAATGACCCGAATAGCCCGTTTGATGGCACGAGACCGAGCCAACACGCGCTGTTTACCACCAAACAGATCAATGCAGCAAGGCATGGAGTGGCGGCCATGCTATTCATTAACGATCAGCAGTCCGACCAAGCTAACCCCGGTACGTTGCTCCCCGCATCCGGTAGCGGCACCGCTACCACGAAAGAACAAGTGCCAACGCTCTATGTTCAAAGAAGCGAGGTCGAATCCTGGTTACGCGAAGCAGGAAAATCGCTCGTTGAAATCGAATCGCAGATCGACACGGATCTCAAGCCGCGATCGTTTGAACTCACCGGATGGAAAGCCGATGGGGGTGTCAAATTGACCAAACTCCCGTCCATGAATGTGGTCGGCACTCTGCCTGGACAGGGTGTATTGGCTAACGAATATGTAGTTCTTGGCGCTCACTTCGACCACGTCGGCATGGGTGGAATGGGGTCGTTGGCGCCGGGGACCATTGCCGTTCACAACGGGGCAGACGACAACGCATCTGGAACGGTCTGTCTTCTCGAAGCCGCGAGGCAACTGACTCTCCTAGCAAGGAAATCTGAGCCTGAAACGCCGCGCCGAACCCTTGTATTCATCGCTTTCTCCGGCGAAGAACGGGGCTTGCTCGGTAGCCAACACTACGTCAAACACCCTCGCTTTGAACTCGAAAACACAGTCGCCATGCTCAACATGGATATGGTCGGTCGACTTACCAATAACGATCTAACCATCTATGGCACAGGTACAGCAAAAGAATTTGATGCCATGATCACGCAGGCAAATGACTCGCTAGCTTTCACTTTACAAAAGCTCCCTGAAGGGATGGGGCCAAGCGATCACGAGTCCTTTTTCCAGATGAATATCCCCGTTTTGCATTTTTTTACGGGTCTCCACAATGACTACCATCGCCCCAGCGACGATTTCGACAAAATCAACCTAAGCGGAATAGAAAGAATAACCGATATGGTCACAGTGATTGCTAACCGACTGACGACCGAGCCCGCGAAATTGACCTTTGTCAAAGTCAAGGGAAAGGCCAATCCGCAGATGAACGCCCCGCGTCGCACGGTTTTGGGCGCAAGATTAAAGCTGAATGCACCTGGAGTCGTCGTTGAGAAAGTACTCGCGAGTGGACTAGCGGTTAAGGCGGGGATCCAAGCCGATGACAAGGTTCTCAAAATAAACGATGAGGAAACCACGAGTCGGGCTGAGTTGGATCGCATCCTAAAGAAGTTGAAACGGGGGGACCAAGTCCGAATTTTGGTCGAACGCGGTTCAGAAAAAATCGAATTGAAAGTCCAACTTACTGATTAGTACAGCCAGATCGCTATTTACGCGGAATTCGTGAATCGTCATGATCGGGGATGAAACAGTGTGGCGACTGACCAAGTCGGCATAACTAACGCCGAGAGCAATGGAATGTTCTCAGCAAAAGCCGTTGAGTTTGAACCTCGACCGCCCACAATTCAACTAGCAAGGAGTGCTGACAAGTGCAAATTCGAAAATCTATCGCGACCATCGCTCTCATGGGCCTCTTCGCGGCACCAACCGTACACGCTCAAGCCCCCGCAGCAGGTGCTGGCGCAGCACCCGCGCAACCAGCCGGCCCCAAAGTTGGTGCAACCAGCATCGCCCTCGTCGATGTTGGCTACATCCTCAAGAACCATCCGAACATGACGGCCAACATGGATGCTCTCAAGGCCGAAATGAACCAAGCGCAGGAAGACATCGAAAACCGACGCAAATCATTGCTCGAAGAACAGGAAAAGATCGGCAAGACCTTCGAGGCTGATTCGCCACAATTCAAACAACAACAAGAAAGTTTGATCAGCCGCGAAAGTAAATTGCGTGTCGACTTCATGGGCAAGGAAAAAGAGTTCGCTGAAAAACAAGCGAGCGTAATCTACAAATCGTATCAGTCGATCAACAGCGCTATCGACCGTGTTGCCAAGCACTATCAGTACGACGTCGTGCTTCGATTCAGCCAAGAACAGAACGAGATGGACCCAAAGAAACCACAAACGGTTAACTTCGGCATCCAACGCGATATCCTTTTTCACAACGAACAAATCGACATTACGAAAATTGTTTTGAGTGTCCTCAATGCGAACGAACCAAAAGCTGCTTCACCAACTCAACCGTCGGCGACCGCAACAACCAATCCAGCAGGCCCTGCACCTCGTACTGCTTCGCCGCAGATGAACGCTCCCAATCGCAGGTAGTTTTTGTTCACTTGTTTGGCTCACTTCCTCGATTCGAGGAAGTGAGCGTTGGCTCAAGAGGAGCCTCTAATCCTATATATCCCACGGACACGAAACGGATTTCGGCGTCACGCATGCAACAGATACGATTCCAAAATACGATAGAGCACATGGCGCGCGTGAGCGGTCGCGGCTATTGGTCCGGCAAACCGATCACATTGACTTTCTTGCCAGGCTCCGCCAACGCTGGAATCGTCTTTCGCCGAGTCGATTTGCCCGGTCGGCCAGAGATCCAAGCGATCGCTGCAAACCGCCGCGATACTAGTCTTCGAACGACACTCGTCACTGACTCTTGCCATGTCGAGATGATCGAACATGTGGCTTCTACACTCTACGGAATGGAAATTGACAACTGCATCGTGGAATGCGATGCTCCAGAGATGCCCGGCATGGATGGGAGCGCAGTTGCATTCGCTATTGCCCTGCAACGATCAGGTCTTAGGAAACAACCTGCCACTTCGACAGAGATCCAACTTGCTTTTCCATTGCGGGTAGGAACCGACAAACAGTGGATCATGGCCGTGCCGTCGTCCGATCCTGGCCTCACCATTCAATACCAACTCGACTACGGACCCGGCAGCCCGATACCGGCATCGACTACAACGTACACACTCCATCGCGATTCATTCACAGATGACATCGCTCCCGCTCGTACCTTTCTAACGGAAAGCGAAGCCCGCGGACTTCAGTCTCAAGGCGTAGCTTCGCATGTCACGTATCGAGACCTAGTTGTCTTTGGCCCAAGCGGTCCTATTGACACCACTCCCCGATTCAGCGACGAATGCTCAAGACATAAACTCCTCGATCTTATCGGCGACTTATCTCTTTGCGGATTGCGAGTCCAAGGAAAGATCATCGCACACCGAAGCGGCCATATTCTCAATGGATACCTAGCCGAAGCGGTTCACAAGTTGAGAGACATACAGATGCCAGCTCGCAATAGGCTTGCAGCATGATCGCGCAAAACATAGACAACCTATTCATTCAGACACGTTCGGGAACCTTTCCATGCCAACAATAATCGCCCATACCGCAGTGGTCGATCCTCGCGCAGAACTTGACGAAGATGTTCGCATCGGGCACCATTGCGTCATCGGTGCAAACGTTCAAGTTGGCCGCGGAACGCGATTGGAAAATAGCGTTACTCTCACCGGTCATACCACGATCGGACGAGACAATCGCTTCTTTCCTGGATGCGTGATCGGAGGCGAACCTCAAGACCTTTCCTACCAAGGCTCTCCGACCCAAGTCATTATCGGGGACTCGAATGTCTTTCGCGAATGCGTAACCGTCAATCGAGGTACCGAAAAAGACGAAGGCATTACCTCTATCGGTAGCGACTGCTACTTTATGGCCAACTCACACGTCGCTCACGATTGCCTAGTCGAGGATAGGGTCATCATGGCAAATACCGTCATGCTTGGCGGGCACGTTCGGGTCGAACACGATGCGACCTTGAGCGGCGGCGTTGCAGTCCACCACTTCGCGTCCATCGGCTGCTACGCTTTTGTCAGTGGACTATCACGCGTCCTTCAAGATATCCCACCGTTCATGCTCGCAGAAGGCTTCCCAGCCAGACCGCGATGCGTCAACGTGGTCGCGCTCAAACGAAAGAATTTCTCAGTTGCCGCCATTAGAACCATCGGCGAAGCACACAAGCTGCTCTACCGGTCCAAGGTCGGAGTGAAGCACGCTCGAGAAATCCTACAGGTCAATGGTGCGCTCTCCCCTGAATTGGAAATCCTCTTCGCATTCATCGACGACTCGCAAATGGGCCGACACGGCCGAGGTCGAGATCGGCGATCAACCTCCGCTGCGGCATAACGATAAAGCACTATCATGACCCAGACTTCGACGTCCGTTCCAACTTCGAAACCGCGACTCGGCGTCATTGGAGCAGGCCACCTCGGTCGTATCCATGCGAAACTCCTCGCAGCAAGCCCGTCGTGTGATTTTCTAGGCGTAGCCGATCCAAACCCCGAAGCACGAAGCTTGATTGCGTCCCAATTGAATGCGAACGCAATCGCGGACTATCGCGAGTGGCAAGGTGCGATCGACGGCGTCGTTGTCGCTGCCCCTACATTCCTCCATCACCCGATCGGTGCATGGTGTTTAAGCCACGGTATCCATGTCCTCATGGAAAAACCCATCGCAAGCTCGCTCGCCCAATCCAATCAACTGGTTCAATTGGCCAACGCGAACAACTGCACCTTGCAAGTGGGGCACGTCGAGCGATTCAATCCTGCCTGGCAATTGGCCTGTTCGCAAATCGATCCACAATGCGTACGCTACATCGACGCCGCTCGAGAAGGGGTCTACACGGGTCGGAGTACCGATATCGGGATCGTTCTAGATCTCATGATCCACGACATCGATTTGATTCTCAGTCTGGTCAATTCACCCGTCGATTCAGTGGCCGCATTTGGTTGGAGTGTTCTCGGCGAGAACGAGGACTTCGCAACCGCTAGTCTTAAATTCCGAAGCGGCGCCGTTGCCAACTTGCGCGCTTCGCGGATCTCGCCGGTTCAGAAACGCTCTATGCAAGTCTACGTCGATGACGGACTCGTTGAAATCGATTTTGCGACTAACGCCGTATCGCATACGACAGCATTCGATGATGTGGCGGATCGAACGAGACAAGCCGATCAGCTTGCACCGGATCTCCGGGCAAAGGTAAAGGATAGTTTATTTGTCGACTGGCTTCAAAAGGTGGAGTGCAAAGCCGTACCTGCAAACGCGATCGAACAGGAACAAAACGAATTTATCTCAGCCATCCAATTCGGTACCTCCGTGACAGTAACAGGCCAACATGGTCATGCCGCTCTAGAAGTCGCATCGAGAATTCTCGACCAGATCGCGATGAATAGTCCTGCCCGATCGATCATCCCAGCCGCGGGCAAGTTCGGTAAAACGCGTGCAGCGTAATTTTTCTCGTTCAATATTTGGACTGTCGCCTATTGCCCCGTGGGGGATGCTGCTAAGCACCTGCGCCGAAGTTTCTTCGTCTAATTCACGTAGCAGCGTCTCTCCCAGACGGTGATTTCTGCGAGTCTCGGAGAGACTCGCCTACGTGTTTTGCTCACTTACTTGTGCAGTGCTGCTAGCATCCGTCCGACGCTAGCCGCTTCGGTCACGGCGGCCACGGGAAATTTGCGATGGCCAACCTACTTGGAATCGGTAAAAATATTGGCCGCTTTACCTTGTTCCATTCCTCTACTTCTAGCTTTTCATAGGTAATTTATGAGTTTGATCGAAAACATCCGCGGCCGACAGATTTTTGACTCGCGAGGAAACCCTACTGTCGAAGTGGACGTAACGCTTGTCGACGGCTCCATGGGACGCGCTGCCGTTCCAAGCGGTGCAAGCACCGGAGCTCACGAAGCTTGGGAACTTCGAGATGGCGACAAGACCATGTACATGGGCAAGGGCGTTCTCCACGCGGTCGACAATATCAACTCCAAAATTGCCGACAACATGATCGGTGCTGACGCATTGAACCAACGCGGTATCGACCAAATGCTCTGCGATCTCGACGGAACTCCAAACAAAAAGAATCTCGGCGCGAATGCGATATTGGGCATCTCGCTGGCAACCGCCAAAGCCGCCGCTGTCTTTACCAACCAACCCCTGTACCGATACCTCGGCGGCACGGGTGCGCATATCCTGCCAGCACCGATGATGAACATCGTCAACGGTGGCCAACACGCAGACAACTCGGTCGACGTTCAAGAGTTCATGGTAATGCCGCTCGGCTTCGATACATTCACCGATGCACTGCGTGCGGGCACCGAAATTTTTCATAACCTCAAGAAGGTTCTGAGCGAAAAGAAACTCAATACCGCTGTCGGCGACGAAGGTGGTTTTGCGCCTGATCTCGGTAGCAATCGCGAAGCCCTCGACCTGATCATGGACGCAATCAAACGCGCTGGATACGAAGCGGGTAAGCAGATCTTTATCGCCTTGGACGTAGCAGCCACCGAGTTCTACGACAAGAAAACAGAAAAATACACCATCGATGGCAAACAGCTGTCCGGCGACCAAATGGTCGACTTCCTCGCCGATTGGGTCAACAACTATCCAATCTGCTCCATCGAAGACGGATGCTCCGAGGATGACTGGGCCACTTGGAAAAAACTGACTGACAAAGTTGGCAACAAGGTCCAACTCGTGGGGGACGATCTGTTCGTTACCAACACGGAACGATTGCAACGCGGTATCGATCAAGGGATCG
Source organism: Pirellulales bacterium (assembly GCA_038223525.1). Lineage (GTDB taxonomy): Bacteria > Planctomycetota > Planctomycetia > Pirellulales > Pirellulaceae > JBKCUI01. The sequence goes on along the minus strand of JBBRGW010000066.1, from coordinate 652 downwards.
CGAATAGTATCTTGATCAAAGTCAATCAGATCGGAACTCTGACCGAAACCATCGACGCGATTCAATTGGCCCATCGCAATGGCTACACAAGCATCTCGAGCCATCGCAGCGGCGAAACCGAGGACTCCTTCATCGCTGACCTCGCAGTCGCGATGTCCTGCGGCCAGATCAAGACCGGATCGGCATCGCGATCCGATCGTATGGCCAAGTACAATCAGCTACTTCGCATCGAAGAAGAACTCGGTGCCGGCGCTCGTTACGCGGGTCCGTTGTTCCGACGACGCCAGTAGGTCGCTCTCCAGTAGGTCGCTCTCCAGTAGGTCGCTCTTGCCGAGAGCGACTTCGAGAATCAACCGCTCATGGCGTCAAGCCATGAGTCTTAGGGAGTGATCTCGACTCTGCCTTGGGCTAGGATGTTGACGCCCAATCATGCCAACTAGCCACCTCAGGGCGAAAGACAGGGTCGCACCCGGCAGGTGCGACCTACGGTCTGAACTCGATCGAGTCGATGTTCATCAATCCGTCGCGGCCGCTTGCGTTCTTGAATACGAAAAACAAATCGTGAGTCCCTTCTTTGCCTGTCAATGCGATCGGCTTTTCACTGAAGGCTTCCCAGTCGCCGTTGACTTCCACATCGACCTTTCCAAGCATC
>JBBRGW010000065.1:0-12379 GCA_038223525.1 Pirellulales bacterium | reverse complement strand
TGCAGTCGTGGACTCCAGGAGACGAATTCGAAGCTGCAAGAAAAAGCGCTATCCAAGCCAGTTTGAAATAAATCACTTATGGAGATATCGGAAGCCTATCGGTTTTGTCCTGCATGCGGAGCGAAGCGGACGCACAGGACCCCAACTCGACCTTTTCGATGCGAATCCTGCGGACATACGACCTTCTTTGGACCGGTAACTGCGGTCGGTGCAGTCATCACCAACCACCTCGGACAAGTCATGTTGATAGAACGGGCAAGAGAGCCCGGTTTAGGAAAGCTTGGTCTGCCAGGTGGCTTTGTCGATCCCAACGAAGGGGCCGAAAACGCTGCGAGAAGAGAAATTAAGGAGGAGCTAGGTATAGAAGTGGGTGAAATGACTTTCCTGATGACGGCGCCCAACGCCTACTCCTATCGCGGGGTGGTGCTACCCGTGCTCGACATTTTTTTTTCCGCTCGCGTTCAGAGCGACCAGCGAGTTTCACAGGATGCGAGCGAGGTTTCAGCTTGGATGTGGTCGGAAGTTTCGCAAGCAGTCTTAGACCGAATGGCATTCCTTTCCAACCGCCAAGCGCTCGAGTTTTTTCGAGATAAATTGCGATAGTTGAGTTTTGCAAAGACCCGATCACGCGAAATGAGCCGATTTCGAAACTTTACTGTCTAGACGACAGTTGTTCAGACGACTATTATTTCACGTGATTCATAGGTTCGAAAGAGACCCTTCAATAAAAGCATTTCGGAGAAAACGAATGATTCAATCGATAGACGCTTGCGACGTGATTGTGATTGGTGGTGGTCCCTCGGGTTCTGCGACTGCAACTTTGCTCGCGCAGCGTGGTTACAAGGTGACCGTGTACGAACGTGAGCACTTCCCACGTTTCCACATTGGCGAATCATTGATTCCTTATTGCTATCCGGTCATCAAGCGATTGGGGATGCTGGATAAGATGAAATCGAGCCACTTCTCGAAAAAATATGGTGTGCAGTTTATCAACGAGCATGGCAAACTTTCTGAACCGTTTCGATTCAGTCAATACGACCCCCACGAGCGATCTCAATCGTGGCAGGTATTACGAAGCGAATTCGATCACATGCTCATCCACAACGCGAGAGAGCAGGGAGTGACGGTTCACGAAGGTGCACGTGTTTTAGATGTACTGATCGAAGGGGAACGAATCGTTGGAGTGAAAGTGAAATTGGAGGGTGAGGAGGAGAAAGAGGTTCGCGCACAAGTCGTGGTGGATGCAAGCGGTCAGTCCTCGATCGTGATGGATAGAATGAACTTGCGAGAATGGGATCCGATCTTAAAGAAAGCGGCTATTTGGACTTATTGGAAGGGCGCAAAGCGCGAACCAGGGATCGACTCAGGAGGCACAATCGTTATCCAAACTCAAGAGAAAAAGGGTTGGTTTTGGTATATCCCACTGCACGACGATGTGGTCAGCGTGGGTGTGGTCGCAGGCTACGACTATCTATTCAAGAACCGAGAGACGAAAGACATCGAGAAGATCTACATGGAAGAGGTAGCGAGATGCCCTGGCGTACAGCCCCGCATTGCAAACGCAGTTCGTGAAGGCGATTACAAGGCTCAAAAAGAGTATTCCTACAAAGCCAAGAAGGCGGCCGGGGACGGTTGGGTTTTGGTGGGAGATGCGTTTGGATTTCTCGACCCACTTTATTCGTCCGGCGTGATGCTCGCGTTGACTTCCGCTTCGATGGCAGCAGATTCCATCGCGGATGCTCTGGATGCGAATGACCCGAGTGAAGCGAGGTTGCGAAGCTGGGAGCCTGAGTATGTGAAGGCGATGGACCGAATGCGAAATTTGGTCTGTGCATTTTATGACGGACTCAACTTTGGTCGGTTAGTTCGCAAATACCCAGAGAAGAAGAATCTCATAACCGACGTTTTGGTAGGCAATTTGTTCAGCGAAGAAGTAGATGAACTGTGGCCTTTGATCGAAGAACTTCGGCAGGAAGATTTGGCAATGGCTGCCAGTTAGTTGAGCGACGCTAAATCCGCTTGAACATCTTGTCCAGTTGTTCTCTCGAAAAGAATAACGCGGTTGGGCGGCCGTGAGGGCAGTGGTGTGTGTCTTGATAACAGTGACGCTGTTCGAGCAAAGCGGTAATTTCGTCTGGGCTAAGGCGGTCGCCAGCTTTGATGGCTGCTTTGCATGCGATCATGTTCATTAGTTCATCTAGCAAATCGCGTGCGTCCGGTTTCTTGCCTCCTGCCATTAGTGGTTCGAGCACTTGGCGAAGCATTTCTGCCGGGTGCATTTTGGCAAGCATGGCTGGGTAGGACGTAACGAGCACCGTGTCGCCTCCAAAGGGCTCGACTTCTATTCCAATCTCAGACAAAGTTTCGCGATATTCGATCGCCGCAGCCGCCTCATTGGCAGTCAGTGTGACCGACTCAGGAACCAACAACCGCTGGCACTCAAGTGACCGCGATAGGACTTTGTTCTTTACCTGTTCGTACAGGATTCGTTCGTGCAGTGCGTGTTGGTCGATCAAGACCATTCCGGCTTCGTCTTGCGTGACGAGATAACGGTTATGAATTTGAAAGCCCAATTGTTTGTGCGAACCTTCTATTTCTCGATTCGAATTGTCTTGGGCCAAATGGTCCTTAGCAAAATCCTGGCGGCTAATCTGATTGGCGAGTTCCAGCTCGTCCGCTTCGTGATCTGCGAGTGCGACGGAACTCTCGCGGCCCCACGCTTGCGGGCTGATGTGTTGCTGTGGCAGCGACGGCGGATCCAAACGGGACGAGGAAGCAGCAGGGGAGTAAAACGGATCATCCATTGGGGCGACCTGCCGACTTGCTGGCGCTAGGTTTGGAGAGCCGTTTCCGTGAAAGGGCCTAAAGTCCGGAATGGCGCCCATCGCGTTGGTTTTAGCCCAGTTGAGTAGCCCCGCGTTTTGGTCTTCGTTGGATACATGATGCGTTGTGCTAATGGGCATCGATGCATCCTCTAGCGTGGACATCGGGCTAAACGCGGCCGCCGTCGCGGTTCGCACTTTCGCGACCAAGTCGCTATTGAGGAACTTGTGCCGCAAGCTGTGCAGCAGTCGCGTGTAGATCGCACCGCTATCTTCGAAGCGCACTTCCACTTTCGTCGGATGAACGTTGACGTCGACTGTCTTCGGATCGACTTGAACGTGCAGAAAGCAAACCGGCATTCGGCCTACCATCAACAATCCCCGATAGGCTTCGCCTAGCGCATGTTGCAACGAACGATCGCGTATGTATCTGCCGTTCAGAAAGAGATACTGCATCCGATTGTTGCTGCGCGAGACGCTTGGATCTGTCACATATCCGCGGATTGCAACTCGCTCATCCCGTTGATCGATGGAGATCAGCGAATCGGCGACTTCGTCCCCAAAGAAGGCTCGGATGCGTTCCGACCAGCGTTCCGTCGGCAGGAGATCATGAATGACTCGGTCGTTATTTGAGAGCACCATGTGCACTTGAGGATAGGCCAACGCGATTCGAGTGAAGGCTTCGGTTACATGCCCCATTTCGGTTTGCGACGTCTTCATGAACTTGCGTCGAACAGGCGTATTGAAAAAGAGGTGTCGGATCTCAATAGTGGTACCGACGGGAGCTGAGCAAGGTCGAATCGGTTCTTTTTCGCCTCCCTTGACGCACAGTTCATATCCGCTGTCGGTGTCTACTGTTCGGCTGCGAAGAGTAAGGTGACTGATCTCTGCGATAGAGGCCAAAGCTTCACCGCGGAAGCCCAAGGTCTTTACGTCGAACAGATCGTCGCTGGATTGAAGTTTGCTAGTCGCGTGCGGTGCTACCGCGAGATCTAACTGGTCGGCAGGGATCCCGCAACCGTTGTCACTGATCCGAATCAGTTCAATCCCGCCCCCTTCGACCACCAACTCCAAATGCGTGGCGCCGGCATCGATGCTGTTTTCGAGCATCTCCTTTACGACGCTTGCCGGCCGTTCAATGACTTCTCCAGCAGCAATCTTATTTACCAAACCGATTGGCAGTTGTCGTATGGTAGGCATAGCGGTTGAAGCCTTGGCTTGAGGGAAGTGGAGAACGGTTGCATCCATCGAGAAACAATTGCTCAGAGTACCGCACGGCTGGCAATTCGAGAAGCCTTTAAGCAATGCTGTCAATCGATAGCCTTTGAAAGGCTCTGCGGTTACAATGGCGAATCGCGAAAGACAATGCACCTGCTGTCTCCTACCTAGTTCCTTCATTCCCTACATAGGTTTTCGAGTGGATTACCCGAGCCGAACGCTTCGATTGGCCAATATCGCTTTTTCGCTTTTCATCTTATTTCCTATGCTTGCAAACGAATCCAACGCTCAGGAGTCGAAACCAGTTGCGGAGGGCCCGCTCACGAAAATTTTCGAGCCTCGGGAGTTTGTCGGATCAAACAAAGTGCCCATCAAGTATCGGTTGCTCAAACCGGTTGGATATGTGTCGGGCAAGAAGTATCCTTTGGTTTTGTTCTTGCACGGTGCTGGCGAACGCGGTGACGACAATATCGCCCAGCTCAAACACGGAGCAAAGGACTTGTCGGACACCTCGCGTCGTGAGAAGTATCCCTGTTATGTGGTGGCGCCCCAATGTCCCAAAGATCTCAAATGGTCGGAAGTGGATTGGTCCAAAGAGTCCAGTGAACAGCCAAAGCAGCCAAGCCAATCGCTGCAGTCAATAAAGGAACTTTTGGATGAGATGATCGAAACTGCGGGTGTCGACAAAAACCGAATATACATAACCGGCTTGTCGATGGGTGGCTATGGAACTTGGGATGCCATCGCCCGCTACGAAGGTTTCTTTGCTGCAGCCGCGCCGGTTTGTGGCGGCGGCGATCCTGAAATGGTGAGCAAATTCGCCAAACTGCCGATATGGTGTTTTCACGGCGACGCAGACACGGTGGTCAAAGCGGTGCGATCCCGCGAGATGGTCGACGCACTGAAGATGGTTGGCTCGCCCATCAAGTATACGGAGTATCCTGGCGTCCAGCATGATAGCTGGTCCGCGACCTACTCCAACCCGGATTTGTACGAATGGCTTTTTGCCCAAAAGAAATCAGACAAGTAGCCCCGTTTAGTGGCCCCGTTTAATAGCCCAGCCCAATCAAGCGTCGAAGAGCCCGACATCCCGCTTACCTACCGAAACTATGAGAATTGTACTTAGCAGTTTGTTGTTTTTGTGCTTCGCCGTGGGATTCATTAATCGCGGTCAATGCCAGTCGAACAAGATTACAGATTTCGCTCGCGACATCGCGCCCTTGCTTCGAGACAATTGTTTGTCGTGTCATGAAGGAGCCAAAGCGAGCAACGGCTTCCTAATTTCTGAGCGCGACGCGTTCCTGGCATTCTTAGAACCAGGCAATGCGGCGGCGAGTTCGCTCTGGACCGATTACCTTGCACAGCCGTCCAGGGATCAGCTCAAAGATAGTTTGGTGATGCCACCCAATGGTCCGCTAAAAACGCCGCAGCTTGCCATGTTCAAATTGTGGATTGATGAAGGAGCGGACTGGCCGTTAAACGCTACGATTCTAGGCGATGCAACAGTGGCTTCTACTAGCAAGGACGTTTCGTTTGGTGCCCGCGTTTTTCGTGCGATTGGCTTCTTCCATCCTGCGATGGTTCATTTTCCGATCGCATTATTTCTCGTTGGTGGGGGTTGCGCATTCTTGTCTTATTTTCTTGGGCCCAAATGCCAGACGACTGCCTTTCAGTGCATTTCCCTCGCTTCTGCGGCATGCATTGTCACCGTAGTCATGGGCTGGTCCTTTGCAGATATTCAGGGATATCCTAGGTGGGACGAACCGCTCCCGTCCGATGCATCCCACCGCGATTCCAATTTGTACTACCACCGTTGGTTTGGTACGTTGACGGCTGTACTAGGAGTAGTGTGTGTTCTGATTGGGCTGATAGCGCGGCGCAACAAATCGGATCGACTTAATCATGCCTGGAGAATAGTTGCCATGATTTTGGCGTTGCTCGTATCGATCGTCGGGCATCAAGGCGGGGAGTTGGTTTACGGAGAGATCTTCGATAAAGCGATCGAGGCGCTGACTAAGTAAATAGCAAGCCTAACTCTTCGGTTTTTCCTTTTTACCGAAGGCCCCAACGCCGCGAGCAAAAGCGGCAACATCGACTCGAGCGGCGCCAGCTTTTCGCAATGCTCGGGCTGCTTCATGTGCAGTTGCCCCGCTGGTCACTATGTCATCCACAATCAAAAACTTCGAGCCCTTGATTGCGTCCTTTGGTTTGCAGCCGAAGGAATCCGTCAGACTTGTGCGACGTTCCGAGATTGTCTTTGTGCCCTGTTTGTCCGTCCATCGTGTGCGGTAAAGCCAATGGCGGCGGACGGGAATTTCAAGTTCTCTCGCTATTTGGTTCGAGAGAACCTCGGCTTGATTGTAGCGCACCGTCGCCCGTCGTATCCAGTGCTGTGGAATTGGCACAATGAAGTCATAGGCTTGTGATTGAAAGGGTGCATGCGATTGAAGCCACTGGCCCATTCGTTTCCCGATCTCGATTGCCAAGGGCTCACACGACGGTTGCTTGATTTTCCGAGCCGCTCGCGCGGCCGTACTGGCGTAAGCGGTATAGCAAAACGCGCGGCGAAAAGACCATTTGCGACGTTCGCAGTAAAAGCACTTCTTTGGGATTTCGATGATCGAACCGAGTGCTGCAGGCAAGGGAGCGCTACAGCATGGACATCGCGATTCGGTGGGGATGATGTCCGAGTCGCAGGTCTGGCACAAGGATTCTTCGTGTTGCTCCACGATGGGCGTCGAGCAAAGCATGCACATTCGAGGAAAAACCAAATCGATAAACGGGCGGTACCAACGGTCTTGAAGCATGACTAGGCTTTCATCAGAAGTCTATTTTTTGTTCAACACTGCTTTTTTTCGGTTCGGATATACCTCCTTGCAAATACCGCAAACCAATCCATCGCAGCCTCGAGCAGTGCAATACTCGCGACCGTAAAAAATGATTTGCAAATGAAGCTTGTTCCAAGTGGATTCCTGAAATAGCCTTTTCAAGTCATTCTCCGTTTGCACTACCGAGCGACCGTTGGTAAGCCCCCATCGTTGTGCCAGTCGATGGATATGAGTGTCGACGGGAAACGCGGGATGCCCGAAGCCCTGGCTCATAACGACAGACGCAGTCTTGTGGCCAACCCCTGGAAGTCTCTCGAGCTCGTCGAACGATTCTGGTACATTTCCACCGTGCTCTAGCATCAGGATAGAGGAAAGTTCCCTGATCGCCTTGGATTTTTGCGGACTTAGCCCACACGGCTTGATAATTTCCCTAATGCTTTCCACACTTTGATGGGACATCTCTAAAGGATTATCAGCAAGCTTCCAAAGTGTTGGAGTGATGCGATTGACCATTTTGTCGGTGCACTGGGCACTCAAGAGCACGGCTATAAGCAAAGTGTAATTGTCCTGGTGATCCAACGGGATCGGAGTCACTGGGTAGAGCGCCTCGAGTCTGCTCTGGACAATTTGGGCTCGTTCCGATTTCTTCATTCAGGATTTTTTTATGCGAGGAACGCAAGCGAGCAGGAACTAGGGGATCTATCCGTATATGGTAAGCAATCGTGGCCGACGCTGCTACTAGCTAACGTCGGCTCCAGCATCAGTCCCCAACCAATTTCGGGGTGCCGAAAAAAAGAAAGACTGTGTACGCTAGCTGAACGTCCCCTACCATCATCGAGTCTAGAAAGAAAATTGAACGTATGAACGCGCCGAGCCCTGTTATGAACGCAAACCCGAAACGTTCTGAAGTTCCGATTGGAGATACTTGGGACCTGTCCACTTTGTTCGAATCGGATGCATCCTGGTTGGAGGTTCTGTCGCAATTCGAGAACGAAATCGAGGGACTTGCGCAGTTTTCTGGTCGCCTTGCCGATTCGGCGGAGACGCTGACACAGTGCCTCCTCTTTGACATTAAATTGGATCGACTTGGCGAACGGCTGGGCACCTACGCTTTCCTTAAGACGACCGAAGACCAAGGAAACAGCCACTATCAAGGGTTCGTTGCGCGTTACCAAAATCTCGCGACCAAGGCTGGGCAGGCAGCAAGTTTCGTTCGGCCGGAGATTCTTTCGATCCCTTCCGAAAGAATGTCGGCAATGCAGACGAATGAGTGTTTGAAACCTTTCGCATTGGTGCTGGAGCGGATCAATCGTTATCGCAAACACACGCTCAGCCAACCCGAAGAAAACCTGCTAGCAATGCAAGGCGAAATGGCACAGACAGCCAACAAAACATTTCGTCAACTCAATGACGCGGACCTCAAGTTTGGTGAAATCACGAACGAAAAAGGGGAAGTCACGGAATTGACCAACGCCTCCTTTAGCACGTTCCTGATCTCGCCCGATCGCGACGTACGCAAACGGGCTTTTCATCAATACTACAAACAGTTTCAAGGTCATGAAAACACGCTGTCTGCAACCTTGGCAGGCTCCATTCATGGCGATGTTTATTATGCAAAGGCTCGCAATTACCAAAGCGCTCGGGAAAGCTCGCTTTTTGCTGACAATGTTCCAGTTAGCGTGTACGACAATTTGATTAGCGCCGTCCGCAAGCGACTCCCCGAGGTACATAGCTACTTCGATATGCGCCGCCGAAAAATGGGCCTCAAAGACATCCATCACTACGATACTTACGTCCCAGTGTTGTCAGCACAGCAGTCGCATCACAGCTGGGATGAAGCGGTTACGGTGGTGCTGAAGTCGCTTGAACCGCTCGGTAAAGAATACGGCCAATCGCTTGAGAAGGGACTGCGAGGACGCTGGAGCGATCGCTATCCCAACCAAGGGAAGCAGAGCGGAGCATTTAGCTGCGGGACCTACGATGCAGACCCGTACATCCTCATGAATTTCAAGCCGAGTGTGCTCAATGATGTCTTTACCTTGACGCACGAAGCGGGCCATTCCATGCATAGCCACTACTCGGCCGCGAATCAGCCATTTCAGTACTACAACTACACCATCTTCGTTGCCGAAGTTGCCAGTACTTTCAACGAGCAACTGCTGGCTCACTACATGATCGGAAACGCCAAGACAAAGGAAGAGAAGGCGGCAATTATCAATCATGAGATCGATAGCATTCGCGCGACGATCGTTCGGCAAACCATGTTTGCCGAATTTGAAAAAATAACACATGAAATGGCCGAGAGCGGAGAGCCGTTGACGGTCGCTAGCTTCAAAAGCGTGTACAAAGAACTGCTGAACGCTTACTTTGGCCCTGATTTTGTGGTCGACGAAGAGCTTTGTTTGGAATGCTTCCGAATCCCGCACTTTTATCGGGCATTTTATGTTTACAAGTATGCAACCGGGTTGTCTGCCGCCATTGCGCTGTCGAAGAAAGTTATCCAAGGTGGAGACGCGGAATTGCAAGCATATCTTGGATTCCTGAAGGGAGGATGTTCCAAAGACCCGCTTGATTTGCTGCGGGGGGCGGGTGTCGACATGACGCAACCCGAGCCAGTCGAAACAGCATTGATTCAATTCGGCAACCTGGTGAAACAGCTCGACGAACTGATTTGACGGCAACTTTCGCCGAACACTCGGTGCTCGGTTTTCCACCTCCTAAACCACCGATAAACTCCACCACCGAAACGACCGATAAACATCGACAACCTTGGAACTTGAGCGATCGTAGCGGTTGTTTCCTGGATAAACTTGGCTGCGCAATGAAAAATGCGTGCCAAACCCTCTGATTAACCCTTGCAGGGTTTGCCACTGCATCGTTACACTGTGGGGCTTCCAAGTGGGAAAACGGGGCCGTTCAAAGAATTTTCAATGAATCAAGCCGCGAAACATTTAGCGTAAAGTCCAGGTAGATAAAGGTTTAGGAGTAGGCAAGTATGCCGCGTCTTCTCGGTGTTGATATTCCGAATGACAAGCAAGTCATTTATTCACTTCAGTATCTTTACGGCGTTGGCCCCGTCATTGCTCGGGAAGCGTGCGTGAAGACAAAAATCAGTCCGACCAAACAGGCACGTGACCTGGATGAAGACGAATTGAGCCGTTTGTCGACCTTGCTCGAGCGCGATTATACCGTCGAAGGTCCACTTCGTCGTCAAATCGGCCAGAGCATTCACCGACTTCGTGAAATCAAGTGCTATCGGGGCGTTCGGCACAAGCAAAGCTTGCCGGTTCGCGGTCAACGCACACGCACCAACGCCCGTACCCGCAAGGGACCACGGAAGACGGTTGCAGGCAAGAAGGGCGTTAAGGACTTGCGATAGTCTCGCAGTCTTTGCGTTTTGTATTCCGCAACCCAAATGTGGGTTGCGGTCTGTTCGCTTAGCGAACGATTTTATTCGTACACACGTATCATCCGCATTTCGATTTGAAGGAACGGTCCCACTGTGGCCAAGACAGCAGTAAACACCAGTGCATCGGTTCAAAACAAGCGACGCAAGGTTCGACGGAACGTCACCTCGGCGGTAGCGCATGTGAAGGCAACTTTCAACAACACCACCGTGACGATCACCGACATGAAGGGTGATACGTTGTGCTGGGCAAGTGCTGGAACGAGCGGCTTCAAGGGTTCTCGCAAGAGCACACCCTTCGCAGGCCAGCTTGCAGCTCAACAAGCCGCCGAAAAAGCAGCTAAGTTCGGCGTTAAGGAAATCGAAGTGCGAGTCAAAGGGCCGGGTTCAGGTCGCGAGTCGGCCATCACCGCTTTGCAGGCTGCCGGGATCACGGTCAAGTTGATCGAAGACATCACACCGATCCCTCACAACGGTTGCCGGCCACGCAAACGTCGTCGTGTTTAGTGCGATCGGTCTCATACAAGTCATCACGATTCAGTTTCAGTTGTTTTTGGAGTACTTAGGCAATGCATATTCGTTGGCGTGGATTAGAGCTACCGAGTCAAGTGAGTATCGATCGGTCGACTCTTTCGTCGACCTACGGAAAGTTTACGACCGAGCCTTTCGAAAGAGGTTTTGGAGCCACGATCGGGAACAGTTTGCGACGCGTTCTGCTTTCCAGCTTGGAAGGTAGTGCGGTAACGCAGATCAAGATTCGTGGGGCCCAACACGAGTTCTCTTCGATTCAAGGTGTGTTGGAAGACGTTACCGAGATCGTTTTGAACGTGAAGAGCTTGGTCGTAAAGAACCATAGCGATAACACTCGCGTATTGACGGTGACTCGAGACAAAGCAGGTCCAATCACGGGCGCAGATGTCCAGACGGATTCCGATGTCGAGATTATCAACAAGGACCATGTGTTGGCCACGTTGACTGCGGACGTTCCATTCATGATGGAAATGGTTGTCGAAAACGGTCGAGGGTACATTCCTGCAACCGAACATAGCTCCGGTGACCATGAGATTGGAATTATTCCAGTGGACGCGGTTTACAGTCCAGTTGTTCGTGTTCGCTACTTCGTTGAGGAGACGCGTGTTGGTCAGAAGACTAATTACGATCGTTTGATCATCGAGTTGTGGACCGACGGTTCGGTGCACCCGGAGATGGCCCTTGTCGAGGGAGCAAAGATTCTTCGAAAGCACCTCAATCCATTCGTTCAGTCCAGCGAACTTGGCAAACAAGTTCATGCTGTTGCTCGGGGTGGGCCAGGCAGTGCTGAAGCCCAACTCGAAGCCAAGTTGAACACAACAGTCGCCGAATTAAAGCTATCCGTTCGCGCCAACAATTGCTTGGAAGCGGAAGGAATTCGACAAGTTCGTGACCTCGTTCAGCGCACTGAAGACCAACTGCTCGAAGTGAGAAACTTTGGCGAAACGACATTGACCGAAGTTCGCGAGAAGCTCGGCAACATGGGATTGCATCTTGGGATGCGAGTTCCATCGCTGCGTTAATTCGCTGCGACGATGCGACGGCTGGCCGCGGGTTGGTTGTCATACAAACTTAACATTTTGATCAATCGTTTTGGATATCTGTCATGAGACACCGTAGAAAAGGACGCGTTTTAGGACGCAATTCGTCGCACCGCAAGGCGTTGTTTGCCAACATGGTTTCCGCTATTTTCCTAACGGAAAGGGTCACCACGGAATTGGAAGCAAACGCACCTAAGGTGCCGGGCCGCATCATCACCACTCTCGAAAAGGCCAAGGAAATCCGTCCTATGGTTGAGAAGTGTATTACGATTGCGATCAAAGGCCTCGCTGGCGAAGCGGGTGCAGTTGAGTTTGCAAGCAAAGCAGAGCGTGGTACCGAAGAGTGGAAAGCATGGCGGAAAAGCGATATGTGGCGCAAGTGGGCTGACGCTCGTTCGCCAGGTATCACCGCCCGACGCCGAGTCTACGCTATGATCCGCGACAAACAAGCTGTTGAAATTCTGTTCAATCGAATCGCCCCCAGATTCGTCGACCGCAACGGCGGTTACACCCGAATCATGCGATTGGCCAAGC
>JBBRGW010000064.1:0-12498 GCA_038223525.1 Pirellulales bacterium | reverse complement strand
CGTAGTGCTCGACGTCTTCACCGAGAAGTTCGACTTCGTAATATCCCTTATAGCCGTATTGTTCAATCGTTTGCACGATGGAAGCCAACGGGACGATACCATCTCCTAGCAAACAGCGGTTCTGCTCTCCCATGGGGGCCTGCTTGCGATCGCCTAGTTGAACCAAACGAATGAAGGGGACGATGGACGGGAGCCAGTCCATCGCATTTTCGTCCTGGGCCATGTGATAACAATCAAACACAATGCCGCAGTTGCTTCGCCCAATCCCTGAAATAACATCGAGTGTATCTGGAATACTCGTTAGAAAAGTAAACTCGTGAGCGCATCCCACATGCATTGGTTCGACGGCGAGCTGGATCCCAACGGCTTGAGCCGCCTCAGCAAGCACCTTCAAGGCTTGAGAGAGGAGTCGCTTGGCGTGATTGCGAGTATGCCCAGACCGGCTTCCGGCTAAAACAACTAGACAATCCGCTTCCAACTGCGCGGCCACGTCGATGGCATCCAAAGCATCGTGGATCGACTCACGGAAAGTGCGGCCATCGCTCCCTGTGAATCCACCAACCCAGTTGAGCGAAGAAACTTTTAGCTTTTGGTCTAAAAGCAACTCTCTCCCTTTCGCTTCACCACAGTCCGAGAGCTTGGGTCGCCATACGCCTATCCCACCGTAGCCATGCTCCTTGTATCGCAGCACGTCTTCCTCAAAGCTCCAACGGTAAGTTGATAGCTCTGAGACTGCCATTCGCGACATCCATGAGTTTGGCATCAAATCTCCTGCGAGTGTGGGTGACCGAGCGAACTTGAGGTCGGCGATGGACCGAGTTCGACGCTGCCGCACAGTATCTACGTCCTGCTCCTCGTGTAAAGAAGGTGTGAATCGATTCTGCGAAAATCGCCTAATGCAAGCATTCAGGACCCCACCCATGCGCAAGTGGCCAGCATTCGCACAGGTCGGTCAATCGGACTAGATGGCTTGGCCAAATTGCTATCTCTCGTAAAAAGCTAGCGGCCTTTCCGAATAGAGTGCTAGTTTATTAGGCAATCTGCATGCTTTGTTTTTTGGCGAAACATTGATCCATCCCATTTGCGACGAAGCAGGCCAAGTCGAGCAAACTTAATTTTAGAAAAAACTGCGGAAAGAAAGGCACCGTTCGCGTCGCGAAATGGTTCGAAAAACTCCTTTTGCCATTTCGCTGCCGAATAGGAATGCTAGCTAGAAAAGATGCATTGTCAGATTGGTACGGTAGCTGCATTTAGATCTACTCATCGGAAGACTGATGTTGGGCGTGTGTGTGTGTTTATTGTTCAATTTAATCAACCGATACAATGGCATCGCGATTTGTTCGAGGCTGGCTGGAGGAGGGAGAGGACCTTCAGTTGATCTTGTGCTTGTCGCGGTGCCTTTTTTTATGCAATTCGGGAGCGGATGGGGAATTAGTTTTGCTTTAGTCTTAACCGGCAGGTGCGACCGCGTGGCCTACTTGGTTATTCGCTTCCAGAGCATTACTGCCGACAGCGCTAGCGAGCCAGCGGCCAGCCCGACAAGCGTATTCAATAGCATGCCTGCTAGCTGCTCTGCAAGCCAACCCATCATTGGGATTTGGCCTGCGGCGTGCGATGCGTTTTCGACAACATCATGCAGCCACGCGATCTTGTGAACGAGAATTCCGCCACCCACCAAAAACATGGCGACTGTTCCAGCAACCGAAAGAAACTTCATCAAGTACGGAGCCGCTCGCAGAATGAACCGGCCGGTTCGTTGAACTGTCTCGTTGCGTTTGGTCGTAAGATGCAACCCTAGATCGTCTAGTTTCACAATGATTGCCACTAAACCATAGACGCCGATGGTCATCAAGATGCCAATTCCGACCAAAACGAATAGTCTTATAGAAAACGTTTCCTTCTCCACGACATCCAGTGCGATGACGATGATTTCGGCGGACAAGATGAAATCGGTTTTTATGGCCCCTTGGATTTTTTTCGCTTCTGCCGCAGCGACATCGATTTCTTCGGTGGCAAGGATTTCTAGATGTTGGGCGTGATGCGCTTCGTCCTCTTCTTTTGCCTGTAGAAATTTATGTGCGATCTTCTCGCAACCTTCGAAGCATAGAAAAGAACCGCCAGCGATCATGAGTGGCGAGATGGCCCAGGGTGCTATCGAACTAAAGGCCAGCGCGCCCGGTACTAAGATGGCTTTGTTCTTCAGCGAACCGATCGCAACAGACCAAACAATTGGCAGTTCACGGTTTGGTTTTACACCGGAAACCTGGTAGGCATTGAGCGCCAAATCGTCACCAAGGACGCCAGCCGTCTTTTCGACAGAGATTTTAGTAAGGGTAGCAACGTCGTCCAAGATCGAGGCTATGTCGTCCAGAAGTAAAAGTAGCCCTGTTGCCATAACCTAGTAACCCTTTGCATGCAATCCCTCAGTTCACCAACTTCACTATCTTGCCTGGGGTGTGGCTAGCCTGGATAGAGGTTTGCCTGGATAGTGACGAGAGTGTAGCGGTTTGCAAGTGGCATTGAAACTGCTCTAGTCCCCGCTCCCCGAAAAATGATAAATCGAATCTTGGCCGACTTCACGCGAGAGGCCGACGGTGCTTCTGCAATTTTCGAAAGCCAGTAGCCGCGATCCAACAACTGTACGCAGGGATGTAGATTATGAAGTTCCAAATTGAATTTCCGAACGTCGTTTCTTTCTCGCATCGTTGGATGGCTATGGTGCTCGGCTGTTTGTTGGCCGGTCTCCATTCGTATTCGGTGTTGGCACAGGACGCTGCGAAAAACGGAAATCCGCTCAAGTACGAGCTCAAGCCGGAGCATGGCCCTTGGTTGGTCTTTGCCATGTCGTTTGACGGTTACGACGCCAAGAGCAATGCAGAGCAACTCGCGACCGAATTGAAGCGAGACTTTAAGCTCCAAGCGTACTGCATGGCCAAAAAACTCGACTTCACGCAACCAGTCGTTGGTGCTGGGGTCGATCAAAATGGAAACATTCGTAAGGCCAAGTACCGCGACAAAAAATTGGTAGATGGTTACGCGGTCCTCGTTGGCGACTTTGATTCGATCGATAGTGCTGCCATCATGGAAACATTGGCGACTATCAAAAGAATCAACCCCAAGTCGCTATCGACTGAAAACGCAGAACTCAAGAGCTTCGAAAAGAACAGTTCCGTACCGGTTAAAGCCTGGCGCGATATCATGCGGACAAAGAACGGCGGTACAGAAAAGAAGGGGCCTATGGACACGGCCTTTACGACTCGCAATCCTTTGTTGCCCGAAGACTTTTACAAGACGCCGGAAGTAGACAAGTTTGTCAAGAAACTGAACGAGGAAAAAGAGCACTCCGAGCACAACTTGCTCAGCTGTCCTGGAAAATTCACGGTTCGCGTTGCTGTGTTCAGCGGCGAGGATCGCGGTGTCGGCGGATGGGGCGGTGCCAATTTGCAAGGGGGCGGAGGCGGGAACCAGGTCTCGCAGCTCGAGATCGCTGCTGAGCGAGCGGCATTGGGTACCAAAGCGCTGCGTCGAGCGGGTTACGAGGCTTACCAGTTTCACGATCGCACGCAGAGCATCATCACGGTCGGCAGTTTTAATGAACTCGGAAAGGCAGACCAACGCAACCGTTTTGTTTACGATCCGTTAATTCAAGACATCGTGACGCGATTCGGAGCGACATCGCAAGTCACTCGTACGCAACAATTCGGTGCGACGCAAACTCCACGAATCCTTTTCGATTTGGTGAGTCAAAAGCAAATTCCAGAGCTGAACGAGGGAGATGAAAAGTCAAGGCTTCGATGGCTTACCAAGTACACGATTCCATTCGACTTGAGACCAACACCGATGGCTGCCCCAAAACCAGCCGCGTCGAGTATCTACAGCGGATCCTTACTCGGCAAAGATCGCAGGTAGTTAGCTTTGTTGCGAAGAAAGCCGCACCGCTAGATCGTAAACAAATCGCCTACGCCGTTGTCGGGTAGTCCCATCAGCTCTCTCCATCTGGCTTCGATCATGGCCGTGAAGGGCATCCCACCCAAGCCGATGTTTGCTTGGGCGTAGGCATCGTTTACCTCGACCAAAAGCGTTTGGCCCGAGGCAGTGATCCCCCAGTCCATCGCAAATGCAATAGGCCGCTCTGCAAACATCTCGATCGCGGACTGCACCGTACCTACGTCTGGAAAACGCAGTGGATCGCCTTTGTAGTTCGCGACATTCAGAATTTTGTTTCTGAGGATCGAGACCCGCCACTCAGAAACGAACTCGATCCGTTGTTGAGCTAGAACCGGCGTTTCATCTGGGAGCGATGCCGACGCTATCAAATCGCGAAGCCCATAAACCACAATCCCTTTGAAAAGCTTGTGATGCAGCAGCGGCTTGATGTGAAACGGATTGAAGGAGACCTCCGAGTCCACTTGATTTCTGACTTCACCCAGCGTTGTCTCCCAAGTGAATCGCCCAATCCACTGGGAGAGAGAATTCGGCAGATCGAACACCGGTGGAGCAGGCCGACCGGCCCTGGCCAGCAATACGCGAACCGCTTCGACACCCGCGCGGACGACCATTTCATCTGGCCGTTGAAACAACCATGGATCGAGAAGCCCCGATTGGATGTCGGCGAACCGAAACGGCGTCACCTCGTAACCTCGCTCCCAAAACCAGTGTGAAGCTTGAATGGAGGCAAGGTAAAACGAGGAGTCTTGGTTTACCTGTTGAACATAAGCGCGCATGGACTCTATCCTTGAACACAAATGTTCAATGCACTCATTTCAAGCATTTCTCGGGCTAAATCGAGCGGCATCTCATTGGTCTGCTGCATTGCGTCCTTCAAATAAATCGTCTTTGGGCAGGATTTCGTCCACAACTGCTCTGTAAACAAGGCAATTTCTTGGGTAGTCTGAGTACCACAGGAATTGTACTCATTTTTCCTCCATGGCTGGTTTGGTTTCAAAATCGATTCTAAGGATGTATTGACTCATGTTGTGTAGAACGACTCTCGCGTGTGCTTTTGCGCTGCTAATTGAAATGGTGCAATGCCACGCACAGGAGAATGTAGGCGGAGCCACACCAGCCCCAATCGTCCAAGCGGGCGCGACGATCAAGGACAACTCCAGCTATGCTTTGGGCTTTAGCCTTGGCGGGGATTTGGCGCAAGGCGGAATCACCGACAAAGATGTCGATAGCAAAGATTTGCTGCTCGGAATTCTCGATGCGCTCTCCAAGAAAGAACCAAAACTGACGCAAGCCCAGTTTGAGGGCGCGATGAAGGCGCTCCAACAAAGGATGCAGACAAAGATGATTGAAGCCGCCAAGCTCAATCTGGAGAAAGCCAACGCCTATCTGGAAGCCAACAAAAAGAAAGATGGGGTTCAGACCACGCGAACAGGTTTGCAGTACATAGTCCTCAAAACGGGAACCGGCAAGCAGCCCTCGGTGACCGATACCGTCGTTTGTCATTATGAAGGAAAATTGATTAACGGAACCGTTTTTGATTCGTCGATCAAACGAAACGAACCTCTTACGATCGCAGTCAGCAAAGTTGTTCCTGGTTGGACCGAAGCTCTTCAAAGAATGAAGGTGGGGGACAAATGGTTGCTAACATTGCCCCCGAACTTGGCTTATGGTGAACAGGGTTCGCCACCGGTAATCGGACCCAACGAAACGCTCATCTTTGAGATCGAACTGCTCGACGTCAAGAAGTAGTCAACCAGAGACGAACGGCAATCACAATGCATGATGCAACTAAGAATTGGGAGTCCCTCGCACGCGACTTCGGACACGCTCACCTGCTAAAACGCTGGAATGCGTTATCTGCCGAGGACCAATCGCGATTGAGGACCCAGATCCGATCGATCGATTTCCAAGAACTTGCAAATCTCTTTGCAGGTACCGAAACAGCAGTGGATTGGGCTGCGTTGTCCGAAAGGGCACAGCCTCCTTCTGCAATTCGATTGAGCGACACGAACCCGAGTGTGTCCGCTAAGGAGGCTCTGCAGTGCGGCGAACAAGCCATCCGCGAAGGCAAAATTGGAATGATTTTGGTCGCGGGTGGGCAAGGGACTAGGCTAGGTTTTGACCTGCCAAAAGGGATGTTTCAGATCGGCCCTGTGTCCAATCGTAGCCTTTTTGCTATGCATGTAGACTCATTGCGAGGGGCGATGCGTCGCTATTCAAAATCGATTCCACTGTTCTTGATGACCAGCCCTGCAACCGATTCGCAAACGAAGGAATACTTTCAAAAACACGATCGGCTGGGACTGAAACAGGATGAGCTGATCATCTTTTGCCAGGGAACGATGCCAGCCATCGATTCGTCGACGGGGAAAATTTTGATGGAATCCCCCTCGTCCATCGCGCTCAGTCCAGACGGACACGGAGGGATTGTCTCTGCCTTGGAGCGTCAAGGGATCTTGAAGTCCGCGTCTGAGCGTGGCATCGAGCATTTCTTTTACGCACAAGTTGACAATCCGCTTGTTCGCGCCTGCGACCCTTTGCTTATTGGTTACCATTTGCTGGCCAAGTCGCAAATGACGACGCAAGTGGTGAAGAAGCGATTCGCCACGGAGAAAGTTGGAAATGTCGTCTCCATCGATGGCCGGGCATACATAATCGAATATAGCGATCTCCCAGAGGCATCTGCCAATCGGACGAATTCAGACGGCACTCTTCACCTGTGGGCAGGCAACATTGCGGTCCATGTTATGGACCTCCACTTCTTGGCAGCATCCGCAAAGAACCATGGTGGATTGCCGTTCCACCGCGCGCACAAGATGGTACCGTTTTTGAATGACGACGACATCGTCGAAAAGCCCGCGAATCCCAACGCGATCAAGTTTGAACGTTTCGTGTTCGACCTGTTGCCAATGGCGGATCGCACCATTGTGGTCGAAGCGGACGCGGCAGACGTTTTTGCCCCTGTCAAAAATGCGGAAGGGGCAGCAACCGATACCCCATCTGCGACTCGCAGTGCAATTTCCGACCAGCACAAACGTTGGCTGGAACAAGCCGGGCTTTCCGTGAACCCACACGTCAAAGTCGAGATCAACCCCAATTGGGCGCTCGACGCAAGCGAGGTGCAGTTGAAAATCCAAAAGCCTTCGCGGATCCTGGTCGACACGTATTTTGCTTAGCATTAATTAGCTCAAACAAGGAATACTCATGCTCCACGCAGTCATTATGGCCGGCGGTTCCGGCACTCGATTCTGGCCTGCAAGCCGGCAAATCAAGCCGAAGCAATTGCTCAAAATGGGTGGGCAACGAACCATGTTGCAGACCACGTTTGATCGGCTTCAGGGGCTAGTCTCCAGCGAACATGTCTTGGTCGCAACCAACCAGCAACTAACCGATGCCGTCGCGGCCCAGCTCCCCACTTTGCCAATAGAGCATATTATTGGAGAACCATTCAAGCGAGATACGGCCCCCTGTATTGGCGTTGCTGCCTCGCTCGTCTATGCCGCCGACCCAGAGGGGATCATGGTCGTCATGCCATCGGACCATGTGATCGAGCCGCGGACGGAGTTCCACCGAGCGATCCGAGCCGCATCAAAATTGGTCGAAGACGACCCGACTCGCATTGTGACCTTCGGCATTCGACCAAACTACCCCGCCGAATCGTTCGGATATATCCAGCGTGGGGACGCGATCGCAGCCGAGCCAGGAACGTCGACGTTTAAGGTAATCCGCTTTCGCGAAAAACCCGATCGCAAGACTGCCGAGGAGTATGTTGAGCAGGGAACTTTCTATTGGAACAGCGGGATCTTTCTTTGGAAAGCAAGTACCATCCTGCAAGCATTGGAAAAATACGAGCCCGAAATGCACTCTTGCATCCAAAAGATCGCCCGAGATATCGGAACGCCCAATTTCCAAAAGAACTTTGCAGACCATTTTGAAAAGATTCAAGGCAAGTCGATCGACTTTGCAGTGATGGAACGCCATGAAAATGTCGTTGTGATTGAAGCCCCGTTTTCTTGGGATGATGTCGGTAGTTGGCAAGCCATCGCCCGCTTGATTGCGCCGGATGAAAGGGGCAATGCTGTCGACGGACCTTTCTTGTCGATTGATTCCAAGAACAACATCATTCGTTCCGAGCCGAATCACTTGATCGTGACGATAGGCATGAACGATACGATCGTTGTTCATACGCCCGATGCAACGTTGGTTGCTCCTAAGTCGGAGGAGGAACGGGTTCGCGAGGCGGTCAAGCAGCTCACGGAACTAGGACACCAACAGTATCTGTAAAGAATCAGCAAAAAGTTCTTGAAATTATTAGGCGGTTCCGATCGATATTCATGAGCAAGGCTGTTACGATTCAACAGTCTTCTTTATTTGCATAAAATATTGCCAGGCGGCGAGTACATTATGCAAAATTATTTGAACTGATTCGAATTGTGTTCTGGAGGCTGGGGTGGCGAAAATCAGCGTAGCAGGCATTGCTGCCGAGGACGTGTTGAACTGTTTGCCTGATGGTGTGGCTCTTTTGGGAGGTGATTTGACCATCCTCTGGGCCAATCAGTGTTTTCAGCAATGGTTCGGCGGTGTTGATCGGACCGGCGAGAATTTCTATTCCGCTTTGGCGAATCCTGACATTGTAGGTGCGGGATTGTGTCCACTTCAAACTTGTTTCTCGAGTGGTCGCAAATCGAGCACGACCCTTCAAACCCAAAAGGGAAACTATTACCACATCCATGCTGCGCCGCTAGCAAGTCAGCTTTCCGGAATGTCTTCAGCAGAAGCCAACCCCAATGAAATCGACAGAATTGTCGTCACCTTGAGCGACGTCACCGAAGAGATTTTGCAGGAACAAAAACTCGCGGCGATCCATCAAGCGGGCGCAAAATTGACGGACCTCAAGCCGGACGAAATCTTTGCGATGGATGTGGAGCAGCGCATCGACTTGCTCAAGGACAACATTCGTCACTATACGCAGGATCTCCTCAATGTCGAGGTGATCGAGATTCGGCTTCTCGAACAGTCGACTGGAAACTTAATCCCGTTGCTTTCCGTCGGAATCGACCAAACCGCGGCCGATCGGCGACTCATGGCTAGTCCGCAAGGCAACGGCGTGACTGGCTATGTCGCAGCCAGCGGCAAAAGCTATCTCTGTCGCGACACAACCAAGGACCCTAAGTACCTTGAGGCTTTTAAAGGTGCACGCAGCTCGCTGACGGTGCCGATCTTATTGCACGAAAGCGTCATCGGCACCATCAATGTCGAAAGCCCAATGTTCGATACGTTCTCACCGAGCGACCAGCAGTTCTTAGAGATTTTTGCTCGCGATGTGGCCGTTGCATTGAACACCTTGGAGCTATTGGTGGCACAGCGAACCAATGCCGCCCAGCAAAGCTGCGAAGCCATCCACGCCGCGGTGGCGTTGCCAATAGACGATCTTTTACTCGACGCTGTCCACTTGATGGAAAAGTACATCGGGCACGATACCGAAACCGTATCTCGGCTGCGAGACGTTCTTGCAAAAGCGAGAAGCATCAAACGATCGATTCAAGAGATCGGGCAAACGCTCGCGCCCACGGATGTAAGCCCAGCTGGCAGCAACAGCGATAGACACACCAAACTCCACGGGAAACGCATTCTCGTCGTCGATGCGGACGAACAAGTGCGAAACGATGCGCACGCCCTTTTGGAACGCTATGGCTGCACGGTCGAAACGGCGCACGAAGGAGATCAAGCGGTATCGATGGTGCGAAATTGCATCGACCAGCCTTATCACGTGATTATCTCGGATATCAAGCTCCCTGATTACTCAGGGTATCAGTTGATGTTGCGATTGCAAAACATCATGCCCCACGTCCCCATCGCGCTCATGACTGGATTTGGGTACGATCCGGGGCATTCGATCGTCAAAGCTCGCCAATCCGGCTTGCATCCAAAAGCAATTCTTTATAAACCATTTCGATTGGATCAACTGTTGAGCGTAACAGAAACGCTTATCGACTATCGTCATCAACCCTCTGAATGAACTCGGCGGCAGCGTGGTCTTCGATTTCTTCTTGGCCGGCTCTGTTTTGTCGGTCATTGCGATTGGCCATTTCGGTCTATGGATCTGGCTCTACAATCGAATCAATGCAACAGGTTTTAACCGAAAGACGATCAAACGCACCGAAAAAGCAATTGTCTTGATTTGTGGGGTTATTCCCATCGCTTTAATCCTGCTTGAGCTTCGCACTCATAGTGGCCTATATCGTGGCATGCGGGGAACGGAACTGAGTATGATGCTTAATACATTTAGCTTTTTGACTAAAGCTTATTGCATGGCGGTCGCAGTTTTTGCAGTGGTTTCCGCCCCATTTTGGATCGCCGATCGCCCACTCTTCGCGACCGCGAAAGACCGCTTTGAACTACTTGAGGTCGAGGACCTCAAGCAGCTTCAGCATCCAGAAAGCAATGCGAACCTGTACATCCAGGGTGCTCGGTTTCGCAAGATGGCAAAGCTTCCGGGAAATCAAATTGTTTCTATTCAACGCAATCGCAAGCGACTTTTGATTGATGGACTTCCAAAGGAATTGGAAGGGCTCAAGATCGCGCATCTTTCGGATATGCATTTAACCGGTCAGTTGTCGACACGTTTTTATCGATTGGTTATCGATTGGATGATAGAGCAATCGCCTGACATCGTGGTTATCTCTGGGGATATCGTCGATTACGAGAAAGCACTTCCGCAGCTCCCGCTAGTCTTTCAAGGAGTGAGCGCTCCGCTTGGATGCTATTTTGTTTTGGGCAATCATGACAAACGTTTACCGCGTCCAACAGACGTCTGCAACCAATTGAACGCATTGGGTTGGATCGATTTGGGGGCATCCGACGCCATCGTGAAACGAGGGGGAGTTGCGATCCAGCTTGTTGGGAATGAGTTACCATGGTTTCGCCGACATACCCAAAAAGCTGCGTCGCATTGGACTGCTTCGGATCAATCTGCGGAGCACCACTTTCGGCTTGGGATATCGCATTCCCCCGACCAATTCACTTGGGGAGTTGAGTCCAAATGTTCGCTGCTGTTATGCGGGCACACGCATGGGGGCCAAATAAGTTTGCCAGTCCTTGGGCCAATCATTGCGCCCAGTTGGTACGGAGCTAGGTATGCATCGGGGGTGTTCGTAAGAAACGCAACTTTGATGCACGTTTCTCGAGGCGTATCCGGGGTGCATCCCTTTCGCTGGGGCTGCTTGCCCGAAGCTTCTATCTTGGAATTGGCGGCGACGGGAGTACGACATGAGTATTGAGCCAGTTTGGGTGATTCAAACCGAAGATCTTCAGGTTGGGACGATTCTAAGCTTTGATCTAACCGATGCGTCAGGCGCCGTCCTGCACAAAGCTGGCACTCCAATAAGCGATCGACTGAAAACGAGACTTCAAAAGAACAGTATCCATTCGGTGACCATTCGTGGGGCAACGCACTTTGGCAGCGATCAGACCGAGTCCTTGCTTTTCGACTCCTTTCCATCGGGAAGCATCGAGTCGATTCAAAAAACACTTGCGTCATCGCAGCTTGCGATTCGCAACTTGATCGCCGCTATCGAGAAAAACCAAGAGCTCAGCCTGAGAGAGCTCAATGTCAATGTGAACGCATTTTTAGATCAGGCAAACAAGGACATCGCTGCAGCGCTGGCGGCGATATCGATCAGGTCAAGAGATACCCACAACGAGATCGCGAGATTGGTTGCAGAGCGGTCTTCCAAGCTTGCGTTTCTAGGCGTGATCACCAGCGTTCTCGAGGGCAATCCACCTGAGGAGACTTGCAAGATTGGATTGGCAGGACTCTTGCACGACTGCTCGCTGCTGAATCACCTTCACTGGTTTTCAAGTGAACGAGGCTTGAACTTCCCTGCAGAGTACCAGCAGCACCCGATCGAAAGCGCCGAGCTAATGAAAGCAACAGCCGAAGTGCCGGATGACGTCATCGAAATAATCTCACAGGTACACGAACAGGCGGACGGATCTGGCTACCCGCATCAACTAACACTAGACCAAACGCACATGGGTGCCCAGGTCCTGAATCTTGCAGACGCATATCTGACATTGGTCGAGCCTTTAAGTGGCAAACAACATGCCCCTTCAGATGCGATCGCATATCTGTGTTTCCAAACAGCTCAGGGGAAATTTTCCAAGTCGATTTTGCGAGCAATGCTACGTGGGATGTCGATCTTTCCAATTGGCTCAACGGTTGTTTTGGACGACAATACGAAAGCAATTGTGGTGAAAGGAACGCCAAGCAATCCTCTGGAACCCGTCGTTCGCTTGTTCGAGCCAGGTAACCTAAGGATCGACTTGGCAGAATCTAGCCGCAGTATTGCCTCGATTTTCATAGACTCTAAGTCAGCTATACAGGAACGAATCCCCAAGTCTCGTATGCACGAAGTGCTCTGGCGAACCGACCGCTGAAGTGAATGGCTACTCACAGCTTTCACCACCCGCTAGTCGGGACGTTCGAATCCAGCAGGGCGACTTACAAACGAAAAAAGGGCTCGATATTCCTCGAGCCCTTTTCGCGAT
>JBBRGW010000063.1:0-12501 GCA_038223525.1 Pirellulales bacterium | reverse complement strand
CAGCTCAGCGACAGCTTGACACATACGAACGACAACCTCTCCATCGGAAACCACTAAAGCTCCATCGGAAATCACATCGGAATCGAGTTGAATGAACACAGCACTTCTTGTTCTTGTCATCCTCTACTTGCTTGGCACCTTGGCGATTGGGGCATGGGCCGGCTCCAAGATCAAAAACACGTCTGACTTCGCAGTGGCGGGTCACCGTTTGCCTCTGATCATGGTGATCACTACGAGTTTTGCAACATGGTTTGGTGCGGAAACCGTTCTTGGTATTCCCGCATCCTTCGTCAATGGCGGTCTCAAAGACGTGATTGAGGACCCCTTCGGTGCATCTATGTGTTTGGTCTTGGTGGGCCTGTTCTTTGCACAGAAGTTGTACAAGATGAAACTACTGTCGATCGGCGACTACTTTCGAAATCGGTACGGCGTGATTGTCGAAATACTTTGTTCGACGCTGATTATTTTGAGCTATTTGGGATGGGTTGCAGCTCAGATCACGGCCCTCGGGTTGGTGTTCACAGTCCTTTCGGGGGGTGCAATCGACCCTCCGATAGGCATGATCATCGGTACTGTGTTGGTTCTCATTTACGTCATCATGGGGGGAATGCTCGCTGTAGTTTATACGGATTTTGTTCAAATGATTGTTCTCGTTATCGGCTTGTCCTACATCGCTTGGGTGTCTGCAGGACAGGCCGGAGGTGCCGAAAAAGTATTCGCTTTGGCAAATGAGCGAGATTTGTTTACGATATTCCCGGAAGCGACATTTAAAAACTGGATGTTTTTTATTGGAGCGGCAATCACGATGATGATCGGATCTATTCCGCAACAGGACGTTTTTCAACGGGTGATGTCGGCCAAAGATGCACCGACTGCCCGCAATGGAGCGGTAATAGGCGGATTGTGCTATTTGGCCTTTGCCTTTGTACCGATGTTCATCGTCGTTTCGTCGTTGATCATTATGCCAGAAACCGCGGCCCAACTTTTGGCTGAGGACCGGCAAAAAGTTTTACCGACGTTGATTTTGAATCATATGCCATTCTTTGCGCAAGTGCTTTTCTTTGGCGCTTTGGTGTCTGCGATCAAGTCGACTTCCTCGGCAACACTTTTAGCTCCGTCGACTAGTTTCGTTGAGAATATTTTAAGACATATGTGGCCCAGCCTGGACGACCGTCATCAATTGCGAGCGATGCGGATCAGCATATTCGTATTCGCAACAACCGTGCTTACCTATGCGATTTCGGTCCAAGGTTTACCCATCTACGACATGGTGTCGTCTGCCTATCAAGTCACCTTAGTCGGCGCTTTTGTCCCGTTGTCGTTTGGTTTGTATTGGAGACGCTCGACGTCTCAAGGCGCGATCGCCAGCATCGCGTTGGGGGTGAGTGTTTGGTTGCTCGTCAAATTTACGCCAGAATGGGCAGAAGAATATCCATGCCAACTTGTGGGTTTGCTCGCAAGCATTGCTGGAATGCTGATCGGATCCCTGGTACCGCAGTGGATCGCAAACACCAAGTCCAGCGAAGAAGCCACCTACAGTGTCCATCCAGAGGGGATGGGGAAGGCTTAAGATTTCATATTTCAGATATGAGATATTTGGGGGCGTGATCTGTTTGCTTGCCGACCCCCCATGACCTTGGCGTCCCAGACCTAGTAAAATCGCATTAACGAATTGCCTAAATATCGACCGCGAGCAAACTTCCGGCGACGGTATTCCATTTTCGGATCGTCCACTTAGTGATCAAGCCGTTATGTACGTAGGGATCGCTCTTGGCAAACGACTCGGCAGCTTCTTGAGAACGAAACAGCAGAACTGCTCCATCTGCCGGTTCGTCCAATGCACCACCTAGAAGCAACTCGCCTTGCTGAACCGATTTGCCGGCAAGAGCCAAGTGCTGCTGGCGGTAGGGAGTTCGTCTCTCAACGTAGTTATCAACTACATCATAAAGCAACAAGTAATGCATGTCTAAACCCTGGAATACGATTGAGCGATTCTAATTAAATGGTAACTACAATTCAGATTTCGGATAGCAAAATCTCGATGGATAGGTGCAGTCGGCACGCGTGACCTAAGGGAGTTCCACTATTTTTAGAACCCGGTTGTTGTAACTATCCGTGATATAAAGTTCACCTGACTTCGGGTGCATTGTGACTCCATGCGGCCTAGCAAGCTGACAGGCTGTCGCATTGCCACCAACCCCTTCACTCCCCATCACTCCCGTCCCGGCCATGCGACAAAGGGATTCATCTGCAGGATCGTAACGGCGAATGAGATGGTTTTCCGCATCCGCAATGATCACCCGATTCATCATGTCGATACAGAGATGCTTTGGTCCATTCAACATCGCATTGAGAGCAGGCTCTCGGAGCGATTGTTCAATCCCTTTTATCCCACTGCGATTGACCACGGTTCGAATCGTGCCATCTGGCTTCACCACTCGCATCGCATTCCCGCCTCGCTCGAGGATGTATACGTTGCCGAGTCGATCCACGGCGACCGCTCGAGGATCCACGAGTGGCGCGTCTACGGCAATGGCTCCATCCTTTGGAATTCCTTTCTTGCCATTGCCTGCTACCACGGTGGACTTGCCCGTATCCATATCGAGCCGATAGATGCGATTCAAGTCGGCAATGTAAAGCAGTTTGCCATTGGGATCCGTTGAAATGCAATAAGGTCCAGCTCCCTTTGCCTTGTCGATCGGCACTTGGAATCCAACGATGGAATCGACCTGTTTCTTTTTAGGATCCACTTGTCGAACACGTCCGTTCCAGGTGTCCGCAATGAGGACCCTTCCGTCGGATCGGATCGCTAAGTTATGTGGCCCATTAAATTGCGCCGAGATCGCTGGTCCCCCATCCCCCGAGAAACCACCTTCGTTGCGGCCAGCAACATGCGAAATCACTCCCGCTTCGTCCATCTTGAGCAATCGATTGCCCGACGCCATCTCGATGATCCACAGCCGACTGTCCCCATCAAACGCAGTCCCGAATGGTTCTTTTAGCAATGCTTCGGTTGCTGGAATATCCACCGCATCGCGTTGGCCGCCCGCCACCAACTTAATTGAATTGGCTCTCGAGGTTTTTCGAAGGACCCGGATTTTGTGAGCTTCGCTGTCTCCGATGAAAATACTTCCATCGATGTCAACGAAGATGCCGTGCAATCGAGCGAGATGGCACTTTAGCGGATCTCCATCGGGACCATTGCCTAATGTTCCTGTTCCCGCGACCAACTCCAGGTTCCCCGTTCTGGCATCGATCATCCGTACGCTGTGACTCTCGGTGTCTGCAAGCCAGACATTGCCTTCCTGATCGATGGCAATACCCTTGGGACCTTTCAGGGTTGCCTCTTTCGCGGGCCCTCCGTTGCCTTCAAAGCCGCTTTGGCCTGTCCCTGCTGCATAATGAATGCGTCCCAATTTCAAATCTAATTTAAACACTTGATTCCCTTCTCGCGTCGCCAACCAAAGGTTACCCTTCTTGTCGAAATCAATAGAGCGGGGGCCATTGATCGGAGTGCCCGCAATCGGTGAGCCATCCGGTGTTGGGCCGGGTTTGCCAGTTCCTGCAATCGTTTCTATCTTGCTCGTAGCCATATCAATGCGTCGAATGACATGATTGCCAATGTCGCAAACATAGAGTTTTCCGTCCGGGCCGAATTGAATGCTGTGCGGCTTATTGAACTGAGCCGCCGAAGCAGGACCGCCATCTCCCGTGTAACCCATTTTGCCATTGCCTGCAAAGGTTGAGATCAAGCCGGTCTTGGCATCCATCTTCCGAACGGCGTGATTCATCATGTCGACGATATAAAGATGACCCTCTTTGTCGAAACGAATCTCGTGCGGGAGATTGAAGCTAGCATTTAACGCGAATCCGCCGTCTCCGTCGTATCCCTTGCTCCCATTGCCAGCCATCGTCTCTATCTTGCCATCCGGTAGAACTCGCCGAATACGCTGGCCAGAATATTCGCAAAACCAGATGCAGCCATCCGGTCCGCGAACGACCCCGAACGGGTTGTCCAGTTTCGCTTCGATCGCAGCCCCACCGTCACCGCTGAACCCCTGAGTTCCATTGCCAGCAAACGTCTCAATGGTCCAATCCGCCGCTATCGACTGCGAACCCAGGATAGCTATCAAAACAATTGACAAGAAACGACTCATGATTTGCAACCCTATTCCAAAATGTTAATCGGCGCAGCCGGGGGGGACCAGCTAGCTTACCATACGGCAAAACAACGGCTCTGCAAAACGCGATAATGACCTTGAATTGAAAGACCCGTTTCGCGGAAACTCCGGACACGGACCTGCAATTCATTAGCAAACTATCTGGCGGTTTTTCAAGGCTCATGCGAACACCATCCACCGATCAAGTAGCCGTCGAAAGACCGGTGCGTTGGGACCATCCGCTAGACCGCGATATGCTAAACCGCGATATCCAGTGGATGTTAAAAGCACCACCATTTTCAGAGATGAACGCAGACGTTTTTCCATCGCACGGCTCGTTGGAGGATTTAATACGTCACGATAGTCGGATCCTTCGGTACGAGCCTGGCGATATTGTGGTTCGCGAAGGAGACTACGGTGGAAGCGCTTATCTAGTTCTGCGAGGTTCTGTCCGAGCGTTTCTGGAATCGCTGTGGCAACCCAGAGGCAAGCCATCGGATGCTTCGCGCCACACGCGTTGGACAGAATGGCTCAGTCGACGTTTCAACCCATATCGCAAAACGCTCATTCCATCCAACCGCGGAAACCGTCGAGGTCGTAGTCGCAGCGGAACGCAAACCGCGAACGCGGACAAAAAGCGGTCGATTCCGATCCAACAAGTGGAGGTTGCCGAGGGAAGGAATCGCATCTTCTTGCAAGACATCAACGCCGTGATCGACGGATTTGAATCCGAACCGCTCGGTATGGGTGAAATCTTCGGGGAGATGGCCGCGATCACGAGAAGCCAGCATCGCTATACCGTTGTTGCCGAAACGCCGACGGTGATTTTGGAAATCCGTTGGCAAGGTCTCCGGATGATGAGGCGGGATCAATCCTTCCGTGAGTATCTCGATAATCGCTTTCGCGAAACCAGCCTGCAAACCCATTTGAGAGAAACGCCGTTGCTCCGATTTCTCGACGACGAAGCGATGGCGATCGTGATCAAGGAAACTATCATCCAGTCCCTTGGCGAACGCGAATGGTTTTCAGAGTATCGAGATTCGCAAATGCTGGACGTGCAAACTCAAATCGCGAAAGAGCCAGTGATCGCTGCGGAATGTCAAGCAGTGAAAGACTTGATCCTCATCCGAGCTGGCTTTGCCCGCTTGAGTTTCGAACAGGGCCGTGGGCACCAAACCGTTGCGTACCTTGGTCGTGGGCATGTTTTCGGACTTTCCGAGTTAGCCCATCGATTTCGAAATCCGACAAGCACGCCACTTCCGTACCAGGAGTCTTTGCGAGCGCTTGGGTTTATCGACATACTCCGAATTCCTAGCAAGATTGTCTTGTCCCATATCATCCCCAAGATTCGAAGTTCAGAGTTGCCAAAGCCGATCGCCAACCCTCGGTATACGTCCGAGGGACTGGTGGTCTCCACCTTTTTGCCTCGATCCAGTTTAGGTAACGTAGTTTCCGCGGAGGAGACGTTGACCAAACTGGAGACATCGTTGGTGGAGTTTCTGGTCGACGAGCGACTCATCAATGGTCAACAGACCATGCTGATCGATTTGGACCGATGCACCGGCTGCGATGAGTGCATCAAGGCTTGTGCAGCGACTCACAACGGAACTCCTCGCTTTGTTCGCAACGGGCCTCAATTTGGACCGCTTCTTTTTGCGCACGCTTGCATGCATTGCGCGGATCCGGTTTGTATGATCGGTTGCCCGACAGGTGCGATTGCCCGCGACCAGGACTCTGGCGTGATCTCGATTGACTCGCAAACTTGCATCGGATGCAAGACATGTGCGGAAAGCTGCCCTTACGACAACATCGTGATGGTACAGGTCCGGGACAAACAAGGTCGCACGGCGGTGGATCGCAAGACGCAATTGCCGATCCTTCAAGCTTCCAAATGCGACATGTGCCATGAATTGAAAACAGGGCCTGCGTGCCAGAACGCCTGCCCGCATCAAGCTCTTTTCCGAATCGACACAAGTGAGACCGCACCGCTGGAACAATTGCTTTCTAGGAGAGCGCTTACATGATTCCAGCTACCCAAGTGCAAACCCGTTCCTCCGCCAAATCGGTGAGACAGTTGCAAACCGCCGTTGGGCGAGTGTGTCGCAGAGCGATGCCGATTGCATTCGTTTTGGTTGCTTGGCTAACACTGCGCAGCGTGCGAAACCAATCGGCCGCCAGCTTGCAAAATGAGGCTTTTGTGACGGGATATTCTCTCGCGGCGATCTGCGTACTTTTGATGTTGCTAGGGGTTCGAAAGCGGATGGTTGCGGTGGCGTTAGGGAGTTTGTCTATTTGGCAAAAAACCCATCATTACCTTGGTGTCTTCTGTGTGGGAGCTTATTCACTCCATGCAGGTTTCTTCACAACAGGTTGGTTTGAGTCGGCGCTGGCAGTCAACTTTTGGGCGATCGCTTTGAGCGGCATCGTTGGATGGTATGTGAATCACACCTCGCCACGTCTGTTGCGAGCGGCTGGTTCGCAAGTCTTGAGGCAAGACATTCAGGAACGCTCGAAGCACATCGCATCTCAAGCGTATGAGCTCGCATTGGTAGCTGCTGGCAACAACAATTCGGCAGCCTTGGCGGACCACTATCGCGATGGCTTAAGTCGATTCTTTACAACTCGCCGAAGTTGGATTTATCGACTCAGCCCGACAGGAAGCAAACGACGTCGGCTAATGTCCGACCTCGAGAACGTCGACCGCTACCTCGGTGAAGAGGGGCGTACTCAACGAAGGAAAATGAGTTCACTCGTTCAAGCGAAAGACGATCTCGATTTTCAACGCGCAATTCAAAACCGAATGCGGTTATGGGCGTCTGCCCATACCTGGGTCCTAGGTAGCTTTCTAGTTCTCGCTATCGTACATATTGTTGTCGCGCATCGATTCACTAGCGCATGGTAGAAAGCTGACATGGACCACTATCGATTGCCTCACCAACACTTTAAATGCGGAAACGCGCTGAATGGAGCCCCTTGTCCGCTTGGACCACTTGGCGGACGATGTTCGCGCAGCCACTCCGATGCAAGCAACGAGCCGAGTTGCCGTCCGATTAGGACGTTGCGTTGGTGGAGCCGATCGATACAGCTAGCGACAACTCTCATTGCTTTAGTAGGTGTAAGTCTGGCTTGGAGCAATATAGGGGGAAAGAATGCAATAGCTCCTGGTGCACTTTCGCGATCCCATGCCCAACTTCTCGTATCCACGCAGCATACCGCAAACCCTGACTTAGCAATCGACTCCGAAAACCGATGTGCGGCTTGCCATTCGGAGCTGGACGGTTCAGTCCTGTCAACAGCAGCAGCCAAGCAATCCGACCTGTGCTTGAAATGCCATAGCCAGGATATGCCGGATGCGTCGCATGGCTCACCCCACGACTTGCATGGCCGGGCGCTTGAGGAATTGATCGAGCGTGAGGATCGCACCATTGTCGCATCCTCCTGGACAAAATTTATCAAACACGCATCCTATGATTGGAAGGCTGCGCCAACCGAATGCAGCCAATGCCATCGCGAACACCAAGGCGCATCGCACAACCTGCAAGAAATGACCTCGGAGCGTTGCCAGGCATGCCACCGCAATCCGTTTCAATCGTTTGCTACGGATCACCCAGAATTCAAAAACTACCCCTACGGTCAAACCAACAGTATCGAATTCGATCACGTCAAGCATCGAGATCTTCACTACTCAAAAAAGGGAACTTCTTTCTATTGCAAAACGTGCCACACCCAATCCGATCAAGTTGGGGCCGTGGGCCAAGTTTTTCGAAGCGTCTCTTTCGAAAAAGCCTGCGCATCATGTCATACCGAACCGATCAAATCGGCGATCCAAGACGGCTTGATCGTTCTGCAGATCCCTAGCATCAATCGCAACGAACTGCTTGTTTCGGGTACGGATATCGGCGACTGGCCGAAACAGGCAAGTCTATTGACCGACGGAGTCATTCCTCCCATTATGCGGATGTTGATCGAGTCGGAACCGGGTGGGGCTGCATTGCTAAGCGAACTTCCAGCATCAGGTCGGCTCGTGGAACTTGAACCAACGAACGAACAGCATCGAGATACCCTGTTGAAACTGACGGCAACGACAAAACAACTGTTTCGAAAGTTAGCAAACGAAGGTCAACGTGGTTTACGATCCTCCGTTGAAAAACTGGTAACGACCCACGGCTCTACGTCGCGTGATCAAACACGTTTGCAATCAAGCCCATGGCTTGATCAGTTAGCAAACGGACTTCCGCCGGATCTCTTTCGGGCCGCATGGATCGAATGGTTTGATGACTCGAGAAAAACTCCCGTAATCAGTCAGTCTGGCGTACTCGAACCGAATGCAATGCGTCCGACTGCCGCGCGCCTTTCGTCCACGATTCGTCATTCGGACGATGATTTGTTGGGAGGGAGTGGTTCGCTACTAGCCCCCAAGGATGATGACCTCCTCAATAGCGATCCGAATAGCTTATTGAAACCGCAAGAAGCGGATCTGCCGCAGTCCGCTGCGTTCAAGGACCCAAGGGCATGGGACCAACTGGCTTTCGGTGGTTGGATGATCGATCGGCAACGCATGGCGATCGTCTACATCCCCAGAGGGCATGCAGACGAATGGCTCTCTCGATGGATTGAACTCGAGGAAATGAGAAGTCGGTCGCGCGATGCTTCCAGGAACTCAGCTCCGCTAGACAAGATCGAATTGGCAAAACAGTGTCGACAA
This sequence comes from Pirellulales bacterium, assembly GCA_038223525.1. Lineage (GTDB taxonomy): Bacteria > Planctomycetota > Planctomycetia > Pirellulales > Pirellulaceae > JBKCUI01. The sequence continues at coordinate 3,636 of JBBRGW010000063.1, read as the reverse complement.
TGCCACTCACTGCAAACTTCTTTGGCCACTTTGTCGTCTCCATTATCTCCATTATCTCCATTATCTCCATTATCTCCGTCGTCGGAGACAATGCGACCGACCGATTGGTCCGTCGCTTTCCGACGAGCTAACACGAATTCGGTAAATGCTTACACCATTAGCGAAGACATTTTGGCGGTCGCCAATGTTTCGAGTGCATGTTGGAGATCTAAAAAACGGCCTGCCAATCTTCGACAAATCACCAAGTTTGACCACACTCCACATCTGACATTGCCCAGCATCAGCGATTGCCGCACCTGCCATCAGCTCTTGGATACAGATCCGGTGCAATCGGCCCCGAATGAGTTCGCACCGATGCAAAAATCACAATGCGCAAGCTGCCATCAACCAAAAGCGGCGGGCGATTCCTGCACACAGTGCCACAATTATCACGTTGGGACCGTCGGCTGGAATGCACGTTGAGCTTCTACCCACTGCTTCCAATTTCGCCCAAATTCCACAAATGCAAGCAAAATATTTTATCGTAACCTAGGTATCGAAGAGCCGATCACAATCGAATGAAGGTTGCCATTAGCTCAATGCAATAAATGGATTCAGGAATCATGCGATTACGTAGACTTCTCTTTGCTTCTCTGCTCGCATTTTCTTGCAACCAATCGATCCGCGGTCAGGACTATTACCCTACGCCGTTTGCGTCCAGAGTAATTAACGAGCCCACTGAGCAGTCTCCCTATTTTTTTGCTAGCTCTCAATCGGGGGAATCGCCGGCGACAATCGAAGAGCTCACCATGCGTCTTAAGGCCCTCGAAGCCAAAGAGACATCGACGGAGGCCGATGTTAAGAAACTGGCCGACGCGAAAAAACCAGCCGCAGAAAAGACCAAGTATCCCAACGTGGCGATCACCGGCGTTTTTCAAGCGGATGCAGTTAGCTTTAGCCAGCTTGAGTCAAGTCGCGAAGCCTATGGAAGAGTCGAAAGTGGCGCCGATTTCCGTCGTGCTAGACTTGGTGCCAAGGGCGCTGTCTCGGACCGTATGGACTACTTCATGCAAATGGACTTCGGCTTCTTTGGACGGCCGACATTTACCGACGTCTGGGCCGACTTCAAAGAAGTCGGTCCGCTCGGGACAGTGCGTGTTGGACAGTGGAAGCAGCCTTTCGGACTCGAAGTCGTAAGCAGCTTTCGATACACAACCTTCATGGAGCGCTCGTCGCTCTTTCAAGCTTTTACACCATTCCGTCACATCGGGGTTGGATTCTACAATCATTCGGAAGATTTGAATTCGACTTGGGCTGCATCGTACTTTCGAACTGGCCAAGACCAATTTGGGGGCTCACTCAGCACCGATGGTGGTAACGGAGGTGCAGGTCGATTGACTCACTTGCTGTGGCACGAGGGAGCCAAGGGCGAAGACTACCTGCATGTCGGTGCAGGGTATTTTCTCAATGCACCGCCGAACGAACGCGTTCGTTTCCGGAGCGTGCCTGAAATTTTCGTCGGCGAGTTTGTGGTGCCTGCGGGTTCACCCATCGGCACCAGCGGACAGCCTGTTCCCTCGGTCGCCAATGGCACCCCATTCTTCGTGGACACAGGCTCCGTTAACTCTAGCTTGACACAAACCGTTGGCTTGGAATCCATGTGGGTTCGCGGGCCTCTTTCGTGGCAAAGCGAAGCGATGGGATGCTTTGTAGACTCCACTGGAAATCAAAATGCATTTCTAAATGGAGCCTACTCGCAAGTAGGCTGGTTCCTGACCGGGGAACATCGGCCTTATGATCGCAAAGCAGGAGCGATCGATCGGGTCATGCCATTTCACAGCGTTTCAAAGTGCGGTGGCGGGTGGGGCGCCTGGGAAGTTGCCGGCCGTTGGTCTTACTTGGACGTAACCGACAAACAGATTCAGGGTGGTTTGATGCAAAACATGACCACGGGATTGAATTGGTATGTTAATCCCAATTGCAAGTGCGTATTCAACTATATCCATTCATGGGCAGATGCTAGACCGACCAGCAACGGAACGATCCTTTCCAACAACTTCATCAGCTCGCAAACAGACGCATATGCCATGCGCTGCCAATTGGATTTCTAATTGAATAATCATTTTCAAACCGAAACGATTGCGAACGGTAATTTGAAGCTCTTTCGCTGCTTGGCGAAACGGATGTTCTAACTCCCCTTCTCCTCCTCGGGAGGAGAAGGGGGTGGGGGATGAGGAGGAAGCCGTGAGGCTAATGATTCGCTAAACTCAAATGCTTATGCTGATGTCCTTAGTCAACACTAAAGTTTAGAAGCCTTTGCGAACGAAGGTGGAAACTTTGTTAACTCGAACACTACGCCGTAGTCGTTTCCGCTCCAAGGGCTAGGGAGTTGCGCTCCTAGAGAAATCTGCCAGCCTGTTTTTTCCGAAAGTGTCCACTGCGCGCCGATCACCGCGACGCTCGCGCTATTGGTACCTGAAATGATGTCAGCAACAAAGCTGAGGTCTTCTCGCCACAGCGGATACTCGATGCCTGCCATCCAACCAAACTCATTACCAATCCCGAGGAAGTTTGTATTGCCGTAGTACACCCCTGAGACGAGTGTTCCCTTGAACGAACGCTTTTCCGGAGTCCAGCGCGAGACACTCCATGTAAAATTGAGGTAATCGACCTTTTGTGCCGAATTGTTAGCGCTCAATCCATGCTGCGTGCCTATTTCAAAAACCAGCGTTTCAAAGGGACGAAACCCCTTTTGAATGTTAACGAGCAATGAGTCTTCGTTTGATTCCCCAGGCAGTGGCTTGATGTTTCCTGGATAGAGATTGACCTTAAAGATATTGAGACCGACTTCCCAATTATTCCCTAAACCATAATCGATCGTCGTGTTGGATTCGCCAAACCGGCCTAGATTCATCTGTTCCTGAATGAATACTTCATCTTTGCGAGTGACGGTACCAGAGGGAACATTGAACAAATTTTGTTGGGCCCAACCCGATTGGTTGAGAACTAGACTTCCAAGCAGTGAAAGAACGAAACGGAACCCGAACTGCCGAACCAGACTCTTATTACGAAAGCTATTAATAGCGGATAAAAGCATGTAGCGTGTTATTGGTTGGATTTGCGCGTCAAAATTACGGCCTAGGAGTCTATGAATACAAAGATATTCCTTCCAAATCTAGATAGATCGCGGAGTGAGCGCAAGTTGGGCGGTTTAAGAGACGGACGCTGGTAGCGACCGCCACGTGGGATTTAGATCCACTTCTTTTTGAGCAGCCACATTTTCACCCCTTGAGTGAGAATTGCGTAGCAAACTACGGAGACCACCAGCAATAGCCAATACCAAGATGGCAACGCAGTGAAGCCCAGGTAAGTGCCAATCGGCGTGAATGGGATCGCGATGCCGATCATGATGATGATAGTCGACATGACTAACAATGGCCAGGATGCCCAGCTTTGAAAGAAAGGTATCTTGTTGGTCCGAATGATATGAATGATCAAGGTCTGCGTAAGGAGGCTCTCCACAAACCATCCTGTTTGGAATAGGCTCTGACTATGCGCCACCATCATCGGGGACGAAACATCCCAACAGCCGAATACATAGAGCATGACTAAGATGGTGCTGTAGTGTAAGCGTACACGCTTACTTTGGCGGATTTT
>JBBRGW010000062.1:0-12717 GCA_038223525.1 Pirellulales bacterium | reverse complement strand
GGCATCGACTTTAACCAACGAGTCCATTGCTCGGGAGGGTGAGGCTCCAGACGAACCTTGGAAACGAAGGCTCGGCAGGAGCCTCTCCCTACCAGTGTGTGCAAAGCGGCTATAAACTAAGTATTGGGTTGCTGATTTTCGATTGATTCAGATTCGTGTGTGCATCCTTTTTTTAGAGTGGATACTCTCAAATGCGAAGCAAACGATTTAGTCCTACTTCGTATCGCAAGTTGTGTATTGAAAGGCTTTCGTTGCGATTGATGATGGCGGCCGATCTGCAATCTGATCATTACGACGATGACGGATCGCTTCGCTTCGATTCAAACGGACTGGCATACTATTTAGATCCTGAGTTCGTTCCGGAAAGCAAGTTTGATCATCCTGGTACGCCGGTACTTTCGGGACCTGGGTTGTTATCGGTCCCTGTGTATCACTCCAACCCGAGCTTCACCAAGAAGATTTATTTGGATTTTGACGGCCAGCAGATCAGTGGAACGACTTGGAACAACCAGGTATACAATGGTTCTTACAATACGGGGAGCGTGATCAACGCACCTGCTTTTTCCTTGGATAGCGACCTTTCAACGTTCAGTCCTACTGAATTGGCGGCCATCCAAGACACCTGGGCTCGTGTTGCAGAGGACTATGCACCGTTCCAGGTAGACGTGACCACCGAGTCGCCCAGCGCATCTGCGTTCACGGCAGGGGGGCAAGCGATACGGGTCATGATCTCAACCGACATCGATGCAACGACGGGGCAGCAATGGTATCCATCTGCCGGTGGAGTAGCCTATTTGAATAGTTGGAATTGGACGAACGGTTCACCGGTTTGGGTCTTTTCTAATCGATTGGGGAACTCAGCAAAAAATTTTGCGGAAGCGGCATCGCACGAAGTTGGGCATGCTTTCAACTTGTCACACGATGGTCGTAGCTCTCCCTCAGAAGCTTACTATGGGGGGCATGGAAGCGGAGCGACCAGTTGGGCGCCTATCATGGGCGTAGGGTACAGTCGGAATCTCACTACATGGAGTCGAGGTGAATACACCAGCGCTAACAACACCCAAGACGATTTGGCGATTATTAGCAATACGCTTGGCTACATTGTGGACGACTATGGAAATACCCAGGCGTTGGCGACGGATTTGATTGTTGGAAATAGTGGTACGGTAGCAATTTCTGGCCTGATTACGACGCGAGCGGATGTAGACGCATTTCGATTTGCGACGCAGGCCGGAAGTGTGATCATCAACGTCAATCCTTTTGACTTCACGACGTCCAAAGCAAATCTGGATGTTCAAATTTCGCTGCTCAATGCAGCGGGTACCGTTTTGACAACTGTAAACAACGCCAGCCTGATCAATGCAACCTTAACCTCATCGTTGGCCAAAGGAATCTATACACTACTGGTCGATGGAATTGGACGGGGGGCGATTACCGGAGATCTAGGCTATTCTGATTACGCTTCTATTGGCAAATACGCGCTGAGCGGAAATGTGATACCGAACGCAGCTCCGGTTGCGGTTGCCGATACGGTTTTGGTTCAGAGTTCCAGCTCCATCTTGGTCGATGTATTGGCCAATGATACCGACGCCAACGCGGATGTTTTATCGGTGCTTAGTTTTGGTGCGCCTTCGGCGGGAGTCGTGGTTTTAGAATTTGGCAAACTCCGTTATACCCCGCCGGCTGGTTTTATCGGCGCAGTGACGTTTCCCTACATCGTGGTTGATGAACTGGGTGCGACTGCAACGGGATTGGTTTCGGTGAATGTGGTCATGAATACCCCGCCAACAATCGCGTCCAACCAAACTGAAGTAACAGGGAGCGAGGGATTACCGATTTCGAATAATGGTACTTGGTCTGATGTTGGCGACACGGTTGTCTTTGTGGCGTCGATCGGAAGCGTGACGCAAGTGACGAACAGTACTTGGTCGTGGTCATTTACTCCTGCAGACGATACGACGGCAACGAGCGTCACGATTACGGTCACCGATAGTATTGGCATCGCGAGTTCGACAACGTTCACGTATACCGCTAGCAACGTGGCCCCAACCCTGACTCGCAATCTGGCAACTGTCACTGGCGGCGTGCAGACCACGATTAGCAACACGGGTACCTACACAGACGTCGCCGCTGACACCGTGACATTGACAGCGGATGTTGGTAGTGTCGTAACCAATGCGAATGGCACTTGGTCGTGGTCGCTCACACCTGTCGCTTTGATCAGCAATCAAACAGTCACGGTAACCGCGACCGATGAAGATGGCGGCTCTGCCAGTGTGACGTTTCTGATCAATGCGATTGCTGCCCCGAGGGTGCAAAACGTTGTGTTTGGCGACGGCGGCAATCAACGCTCGTTGGTTCGTGAAATCACGGTGGACTTTGATTCTGAGGTGAGCATTGCTTCTGGAGCATTTCTGCTCGAACGCAAAAACGGTGCGAGTTGGGTTAGTCTAGCGACTGAGTTGTCGATAGGCGTGGCAACTAATTTATTCAACAACAACACGCGCGCGACACTTACCTTTAGCGGGACCGGCATCGTTGGCGGGTCGCTTGCGGATGGCAATTACCGATTGACTTTGAACGCGACCAACATCACCAAGGATGGTGTTGCGATCGATGGAGATGGGAATGGAATCGCAGGAGGCAATCTTGTTCGAGGCGAGTCTGCGGTCGACAATTTCTTCCGACTCTATGGTGACTTTGATGGCAACCGCGTTATCAACGGTCTCGATTTAGGTCGTTTCCGGTTGACGAACGGAACCAGTGTGGGAGAAGCAGCGTTCAATCCACTCTTTGATTTCAATGCAGACGGCGTGATCAATGGTCTTGATTTGGGGCAATTCCGAATTCGAAACGGCACGAGCTTGGAGTATTAGGCTCACTCGATTCTTAATTTCGTCCAACTTAGAAACTTTGCTTGGCAAACTTAGTTGCTCGACGCTCCGCGTCGTGATTATTACCTGATTCCTACGACGCGGAGCGTCGTAAAACTAATAGACTTCAAAATGCACTAGACTAGACGCATCCGGCTCTTCGCGGGTTAAGCATTAAGACGAATTTTGCGTTTTCGTTCGGGCAGGTCCAGATCGTCCAGTGGCGCCGCTTCGCCTTCGCCTTCTGGGTTGGCGTTGATGAAATTGATCACGATCAATACGTCCAAGGCTTCCAAATTGCGATTGCCATCGACATCGTAGTAAGGGGGTGGGACTAAGAGAGAACCGTCGAGTTGCCGGGCTCCGCTGCGATTGATTTCATTGATGACGACCAAGACATCTAGAGCGGAGATAAGGCCATCGTTGTTGACGTCGAATCGGTTCGTAGGATTCTGCCAAGTGGAAAGAGCTAGGCTGAAGTCGACATCGGAGAGAGGTGTCCCCAAGACTACCGTCGAGGAACGCAGTCCGGTGTTGGGTTGAACGATTTCGTAAAGACTCGATGGAGGCGTGATCTCGACTTGATAGGTTCCGGTCGGAATACCCTGTAGCAAGTAGCTGCCGTTGGGTTGCGTTGTCGTCTCGGTGTTCGGGCCAACAACCAGATTGTCCAGTTTGAATCTAGCATTGTTCATTCCTCGAGCGATCACGTAGGCGATGTCGGCTGAATTCGAATTCACGAGCATGGTCGCCTTGCCTCCGGCATTCAGAGGTGTCGATTGGAAGCGGCCGACGATCTTGCCAGCGGCATTGTATGCGTCCAGTCGCGTGACGGTGCTATCATTGACTGCGATAACATCGATCGAAACGCTGGATGTTGGTTGAGTAAAGGAAGCACGAAGTTGAAGTTGGCTACCGCGAAAGCTAGTTGAGTACCCGAATTGAGAGTCGGAAAATGGCCGGAAGACTTTTGTACCTGTGGTTGCGTCGGAGTCTTCGAAGACGCCGAGAGTGCCATTGGAATCGTCGCCGATTGTTTCTAAGAGCACGCCATTTTGATTGGCTGCAAGGGTTCCGTTGGGAAAGTTGTCCGGTTCGATCTTGTTTTGTAAAACGATTGGCTGACGATTGTCGTTTACCAATCGAATGCGGGCTCCTGCAACCGGTGACTCGTTGGCTTGCCATTGTCCATCTTTGTTATGGTCGTTCCAAACCATTCCCTGAATACCTGGTACGGTTGCCGTCTCCCGGTTGAGCCCCAGTGTCGCAATGAATATGTTGCTGGTGATTGCGAGTGACGACTCGACGGCACGAATCTCGATGGTTCCAGACGTGCCAGTGGGAATAGGGATGTTTACATTCAAGTCGACTTGGTACTGATTCGGAGTCAAGAGAGTCTGCCAAGTATCACCATTGATTCGGTATTGGATACGACCGACTTGATTGAGCGTGATATCGTTCTGAAGTCCCGAACCATTTACGTTGGGTAGAGTCTGAACAGAAGCTCTCCCTGTGAAATTGTATTGAGTTCCAGCGGCATTGAGTTGGCCAAGCCCTTCGAGTTTGAGCGGGACATCAAGCACGTCGAAGATGCCATCGCCATCGGTGTCAACCCAACCGAGTTGGGCTAACGTAGCGGCGGAGGTTGTGAGGTTTTGAAACGCTCTGTCTAGGGCTGCATTGCTCGACATAATGCTGTCTTCTTGAACAAAGCTTGGGTTCGGGTTCAAGTCGATCGCGTTGGTGTTTTGCGCGTTGTAATAGCCTCTCCTTTGAAGGTAGTTAGAACCACCGATGTATTCGTCACGGGCCCAAAACATATGGCCCGTTTCATGGGCGAAGATCGATGCTGGACGGGTCGAGGGGATCACTTCGAATAGGCCGCCAGCGAAGGAGAAGGCACGATCGAACGAACCGCCAGATGCGAAACTGCCATCGGAATCATTCTGCGAGTTCACGACGAAGATGGTAAAGGACCAGTCCGTGTTCAGCTTCAATCGTTGCGAATGGTTGAAGGACCGAATGTTTGCGTCCAACTGACTGCTTTGAAAGAAGCCTACATCGGAAAGAAACTGGGATACCCAGTCTGAGTAACTATTTGAGATTCGGGAAATCGGTTCGAAGGGGGTGGGGACCGGCGTGTCGGCGTAGGTCTTGTCGAGAACGAAGTCGAGCGTATGGACGGAGCTCTTGGTGGCAAGAAGCTGTTTCCACCAATTCAATCCCACCTCAATTTTGTCCAGGACCGATTTTTTAAGCTCCGGGGTCCAATTCTCCGTGTTGGGATCGATTTGGCCATTGCTTTCCAAAAAGACAGGTGTAACGGCTACTCGCCCCAGCAAAAATTCTCCTGTATCGTCTGCTGACGCCCCGAATGGAAGGCCAGCGAATAGACTGCGGGATTCAAGAGTCTCTAAACGCAAGTGACGTTTAGGGGGAAGCTTCGTAGTAGGGCGACGAGTACGTTTTAGCGATGCCAATAAAGAGTTAAGCATAGGATTTGCCAATTAGCGAACAACGATCCGATAGGGTTTTGCAAGAGGAAATCCATTTTAACTGGGTTTGCTTGGATCTACTAATTGCCAAAACAAGCATTGGATAAGAAACCGGGCATTCGGTTCCGGTTAAATTGAGTAAGAACTCATGCACCCCCCTTTTGGTTTTGAAATACTTGGGACTTTTTTTAACATAACCGCTTAAGTCATTGCAAAAACTAATGCCGGATTGTTAAATAGGGCTGGCGTGCTTTGCAAGCTCTCGGTTGGTGGTAGTAGGTTGTTGCGTGGAAAGATTGACGGGATATGGCCTCTTGTCTTGGCCATTTCTTAACAGCAAGTTAACGGTTTCTGCGCGTTAAACACATCTCGCTACACGACACTAGTGCAACAACACATGCGCTTGCAACGAGATGTTTCGAATGCAAGCTCCCGCTCCATTATTTCGCAAGAAGCCCACCGGAAAATTTATGTACATTCGCAGTTTGACGATGGTGTTGATCTCGTTGCTCTTTACTGCAGGCTGCGGCAAGCCTCCGATGATGACTGTCACAGGAACGATTAAGCTTGATGGAAAATCGGTTCCACAATGCAAGGTCGGTTTTTTTCCGGACACTGCGGAATTCAATCCAGATCGCCACGGTTACGGTTATTCGATCTCGGACAAGGATGGCAAATTTGAGATTCAGCATCCACAAGGTGAGAAAGGGATCTATGCAGGCAATTACAAAGTCACGTTTGAAGCATGGGTCACTAAAAAAGGACAGCCAGTGCCCGCGAACTCCAAACCTAGTGAAGTCGAAGGTGGCGTAAAAAATTTATTCCCTGACCTGTTCGCGGAGCCAAGCCGCACAACACAAAAAGTCACAGTCAAAGCGGGTGCAAACGTTTTTGATTTCGATATTGCGTCCAAGTAATTTTTTCAATGTTTTTGATGGAGAATGTATGTATGTCTGTTAAAAAAAGAAGTGCGTTTACCCTCGTAGAACTGTTGGTCGTGATTGCGATCATTGGAATCTTAGTAGGCTTGTTGCTGCCTGCAGTCCAAGCCGCTCGCGAAGCAGCACGGCGGATGCAGTGTTCGAACAATGTCAAGCAGTTGAGCTTGTCGCTCCATAATTTCCATGACACGTTCCGAGGTTTTCCTTTGGGAGCCGAGTTCGAGGTCGGTACTAGTTGGTCTTCGCTGATCCTTCCATACATGGAGCAGACTGCAGCTTACAATATTTTGACTTTTGAAGAAGGTGCCGGTGGCAACTTCCAGTGGGCAATCGGCCTGCCTGGTGTGCCTGGGCTAACAGCGCTCAACAATCCTGCTTACCGAGAATTTAGGAACATTTTCGTATGCGAGCAAAAAATCCCTTCGTTCCGCTGCCCTTCCTCTGCATTTCCAGATTCGGCTGCCGACATTTCGGGTGACAATTGGATTGTTCTCAAGAGAGCTCCAATCAATTATCTCGGCGTAGTTTCGAGCACTTTGATGAACGACCGTCGCCGTATCAATGGAACAGAACAGATCAATGATTTGGAAGGCATCTTTATTTCCAAGCAGCCGAACCAACGCATCAAAGCAAGAACCAATGTTAGCACGGATGGAATGACTGGTTGCAACATGGGATCGGTTACGGATGGAACATCCAACACGATCGCTATCGGCGAAGCGGAGTCGGATCTACGTGTTGTAGCGGACATGGGTATTGTTCGAGAAAACAATGCTTCAACGTTCGGCCGCAAGGATCACTGGGCGTTCGGGGGCGACGATGTGGACACGAACAATCAAGGGGATATGTCCGAGCACTTGGGTTCGACTGGTGTTGGAATGAATCTCAAGCCAGAAGTTCAAGGCACACCGGCCTTCGCAGCCTACGAGTTCAGTATGGGTAGCCGTCATACCGGCGGTGCGAATTTTGGTTTGACCGACGGCTCGGTGCGATTCTTGAGCCAGTCGATTGACGCCCTTACTTATCGGAATCTCGGTTCCCGAAACGGCGGCGAAGTCGTACAGCTCCAAGATTAATCGACTTGGTTCAAATATCCAAAAGGAACAGTTGAGTCAACTGTTTTCACTCCTACAAGCCGACGCCGGTTTGCGAAACAAATACGCAAACCAGTGCCGGCTTGTAACGCTCTGGTCACAGACGAATTTGATTTTAGGTGATCGGCAGAATGAAAAGTACCGCAGGATGGGACCAATGCCCCGTCCGTTGATTCGTTCGGGACTTCGTTCGGGACAATGGTCAGAAACTACGACTGGTATTACACAGCCTGCCGCTCGCCTTGTAGGTGGGGCGAGGCCCTCGACCGCCCACCGCTAGACTCAAGACGTAGTCACTTTACAGCCTCAGGAAAGTCACCATTAAATGCTTTCAAGAACGACTTGTTTCTTTGCTTTTTTTCTGTCCCTATGTTGCCTTCGAGCATCTTTTGGTCACGATGGGCCAGACCCGCGAGCTTGCTGGCTGTTTGACTCTGCCTTTGCTGATGAAAAAGGATTGAAGTCGCAGTCTGGTCCGAATTTGAAAACGATCGGAAACGCTCGTTCCGAAAAAGTTGGCAAATTGAATTGCATGCGACTCGAGGGGCTTGAGTCCATGTTCGTAGCCCAGGGGGGATGGGAAACCGTTCGAAACGTGTTACCCACCGCAGCCATGACTGTATCGGTTTGGGTGAGTCTGGATGAGGCGCTACCAAACGGCGGGATCGTTTCCGCTTTTCAAGACAATGGGGAAGCCGAGACTGGTTGGGTTCTCGGCTACAACGACAAAGTCTTTTCGTTTGCGTTGGCTAGCGAAGGCGCAAACGACGGCGATGGAAAGTTGACCTATCTGACAGGGAAGACACCGATTGAATTTGGGAAGTGGTACCACTTGTGTGGGGTGTACGATGGTAAAACTATGCAGCTCTGGGTTAATGGGAAACTGGATGGCGAGTCCGAAGAGCAGTCTGGCAAGATCCTGTACCCTACCGAAGCCAAATTGGCCATCGGAGCTTACCTAGATTCTAATGAGTCGTTCCCTATGAACGGCCGACTTGGGCAGGTTGTCATTTATGATTTGGCGGCGAAGCCCGCATGGATTGCGCACGACTTCGGTCATCAAGTGGAATGGGTTTCGTTGCCCGCGAAGCTTAACCCATCCAAAGACTTCGAGTTCCTGATCAAGCCCTATCTGCAGTTTGCTACGCAAAACCAGATCACTGTCATGTGCGAAGTCAATCGTCCTGCATCGGTTTCGGTTTCCTATGGTGAGACCAACAAATTTACAAATACCCTCAAGGCCACGTCGGAGGATCGACTTCTTCATACCGCTACTTTGCTGGATTTGAAACCCGAGACGGGGTACTACTACCAAGTCATTGTCGAGGAGGATGGCCGCGAAGATAAACTGACGAGCGAACTAAGTTCTTTTCAGACCGCTTCGTTGGCAAGCAATCCATACGCATTCGCCGTGATGGGTGACCCTCAAGGCAATCCCAAGGTCAATGGTAAAATCGCATTAGATGCATGGGCCTTGCGTCCCAATTTCATGGTGATACCGGGCGATCTCGTGGAAAATGGTCCGATCAAACGGGAGTGGGTAAGCGAGTTCTTTGGCAGTATGAGTCCGCTGTTTAGTCGCGTTCCTTTCTATCCCACGATAGGCAATCATGAACGCAACGCCGACCACTATTACCGATACATGCATTTGCCTCCACCTGAGTACTACTACTCATTCCAGTATGGAAATGCGCTGTTTTATATGATCGACTCCAATAAAAAGCTTGACATTGCTAGTGAGCAATACCTTTGGTTGGAGAAGCAACTGAAGGAGCAGCAAGCGAAAGAGAAGCACGGCACCACGGATGTGGTTTGGAAGTTTGTAAGTTTCCATCATCCAACTTACTCATCCGATGAGGATGACTATGGCAATCTTTGGAAAGGCAAAAGCACTTGGGGTGATATGCGTATCCGACCCATGACGAAACTTTTCGATGAATATGGCATTGACGTTGTTTGGAATGGCCACATCCATTCTTACGAACGAACATGGCCCATTGTCAATGGAAAGACGACCGAATCGGGTGGCACAGTGTACATGATCACTGGTGGAGGAGGGGGAGGACTAGAGCAAGCTGGACCCATTCGACCCGCATTCCAAAACAATGTACGAAGAGGTCACCACTTTGTGTTTGTGGCGGTCAACGGCAAGACGCTCGAGCTAAAAAGTTATGACCTCGAGGGTAGGCTATTTGACAACGTCACACTCCGCAAATCCCCGTAGGGTGGGACCATTGTCCCGTCCGTTGATGCGTTCGGGACAACGGTCCCAAACTACGACTCGCCTAACCTTTCTATCACCCTTAAATCCGAACGCACCGATGAACTTACGCACCGTGAATCGAACCGGTTGTTTCTTGATTGCAATACTATTGGCAAGCAAGGTCGACGCTCAAATCCCAACGTACCGTTCACCTTCTGGAAGCGAATTTGCGAAGGTAGTTCCAGGTGGAACTACGATACTTCCTAATGGCCGTCAACTAACGCCGGTTGGAGAACGGCTTTATACGGGCGACGATCTGTGGAATGTGATTCCAAGTCCGGACGGAAAGCTCCTTATCGGATTTTGCGATCCGGGGATAGTCATCTATCCGAGCGATGCAAAGTCGGGAAGCAAGAACTCTTTCCGAATTCCTTGGCGTAATGCCGCCTTTTGTGCTGTGTTTACTAAAGACGGTTCGAAGCTGATCACATCGAGCGGCGATGCTGGGCACGGCATACAGATTTTCACTGTTGGAGATTGGGGCAAAGTTGCAACGGGGCGGTTGCAAATCCTCGAACAGCAGCCGACTCTTTCCATCAAAGCGGACGACGAAGCTTACATCAACGACATCGCGTTATCTCCGGATGGAAAGCATGTGTACGGCGCAGACGTTGCTCGACAGAAGATTGTTGTTTTTGATCTCGATGCAGGTACGGTGGTAGCTGACATTCCTGCTGGCCGGGAACCGTTTTCGCTGACGCTGTCGGCCGATGGCAAGCGACTGTATGTTGCGAATATTGGTGTCTTTGATTACTCATTGATTCCGACTGGCGATGGAGACAAACGGGGTCTTACCATTCCAGCTTTTGGATTCCCATCCAAGGAGGCTGAGGAAGGCGTAGAGCGAGAGGGTCGCAAGGTCCCAGGCTTGGGCGACCCGTTGGTGCCGGATGCGAATTCGGTTTGGATGTTCGATGTAGGCAACCCATTGCAACCGGTTGTGAAAGCCAAGGTCAAAACAGGCATTCTCATCCATGCACCGGCAGACAGCGGCAAAGCCGTCGGTGGCAGTTCTCCGAACGCGTTGCTTCTTTCCAATGATACGCTTTTCGTCACCAATGCGAACAACGATACGGTGCAGTATCTGGATGCGTTGACGCTCGAGGTTCGCAAAACGGTCAAGTTGGCTCCAGAACCGACCCTTGCTACTTTGCGAGGAGTGATCCCTTCGGGAATGGCAGTCACGGTAGATGGCAAAACACTTTATGTTTGCGCCTCGGGTTTGAATGCAGTCGCTGCGATCGATGTGGCAACTGGCACAGTCCAGAACTGGATACCGACCGGTTGGTTTCCGACCGCGTGTCGGCTTTCGCCTGATCAGACGAAACTTTACATAGCTACTCAGAAGGGCCTTGGGCTTGGCCCGCGTGGACCGAAGCATCCTCGCCCAAGCACCGATGAGCGATTCGGATTGCAGGATATGCCCGGGATGATCTGTGTGGTGGAGTTAGCATCGTTGAAGCCAGGATTACAAACAGTGCTTCGTAACAACGGTATGGTTCCATCGCAAAAAGCCATGGCTCAGCTCCCAAAGGAAATCGAATACGTTGTATTCATCACTAAAGAGAATCATACGTTTGACGGGATTTTTGGAGGGCTGAAGGGCTCGACGAGCGAACCGGAGTATGCAGAATTCGGAATGAACGGTTGGCTCAAAGAAAAGGGCAAGGAAGAGCGCATTCCGATCATGCCCAATCACATTCGATTGGCGGAGCAATTCGGTATTTCGGATAATTTTTACATGGAACCACAAGCGTCAGGGGACGGGCACCGTTGGTTGATCGGAGTTTACCCAAGTCTTTGGACTACGCGAGTTTTCTATTCGGGCTGGGGGTTTAAGAAGAGCGAGACTGCGAAAGGACGAGTAGTTTCGATGACTTCGAACGGATCGCAAATCCCCGAGGACTATCTGGAGAATGGATCGATGTGGGAACATTTATCGCGGGGCGGGATCACGTTTCGCAATTACGGAGAGGGGTTTGAGTTTCCTGACAACGACGAAGGCCCCATGACCAATCGGTCGGGTGCGTACACTCAAGTCAATTTCCCCATGCCAAAGATTTTGTTCGACAACACCGATTTCGATTTCCCGGCTTATAACAACTACATCCCTGATATTGCCAGAGTGGATTGGTTTGTAGAGGACATCGAGCAGTATCGAGCTGAGCATGGATCGAACCTTCCGAAGTTCATCAATGTGACGCTTTGCAATGATCACGGTGCGGCGGCGATGCCAAAGAATGGCTTCCCTTATGTTGCGAGCTATATGGCCGACAATGACTTGGCGTTAGGTCGCATTGTTGCTTATCTTTCGAAACAACCTGAGTGGAAAAAGATGGCCATTTTCGTAACACAAGACGATTCAGGTGGGGATGCAGATTCGATTGATCGCCATCGGTCTTATGTCCTTTGCATCAGTCCATGGGCAAAGCGAGGGAATGTGTCGCATGAGCATACATCGATTATGAGCATCATCAAAACGATCTATGGATTATTCGATTTGGGCCCGAACAACCTCTTCGATGCAACGGCGAGCGATTTGTCCGATATGTTCACCGATGTGCCTGACTTCACTCCTTACAAGTATGTCCCGTCGGACCCTCGCGTGTTCAAACCAGAGGACACGTTTGACGCGACCGATCCCAAGTTCGAAAGACGACGCAAGGAAGGACCGGTTGTCAAAATGGACGACCCCGAGTTTGTGGAGTGGTTGAGAAACAGGTAACCCCGGTGGCGGATGTTGCTAGCGTCCGCAGGATTGGAAAAAACTTACCGGCTTATCCTGGGCTGTTAAAAAAACTGCTACTGCGTGGAGAGGCTAGTCTTGCGTAAGGTATGTAGCTTAGGATCGTTCGGGCAATTATTGTCCCGTTTCGTAGTGGACGAGGCTACGAGTCCAGAAGGGCGGGACTCGTAGCCACGTCCACAACCACAAAAATTTATCGAACGATCCATAGTCTTAGCAGTCATGCTTCCACCGGCACGGGGCCGAATGGAGAGCGAGCCAACTTATGGGCGTCGATCATAACTTGGGCAGTGTGGTTTGCAAGC
>JBBRGW010000061.1:0-12777 GCA_038223525.1 Pirellulales bacterium | reverse complement strand
ACCGGTACCAGAGATAGACGTGCATCAGCAGAGATTGCTTCGAGTCGGTTTCTCGTCGATGCTGAACGAAAAGTGTCCAACGCCATGGCACGAGATAGAATTGTTGCAGCGGAAAATGCTCCTCGGCAAGCTCGACTTCATCAAGTTGACGGTATTCTTGAAAGTGCTCTTCGACTCGATATGCATCGCGACATTGCATTCGAACACTCAGGATGACTCCTAAGCAACCGAGCGAACAACGAGCGGCTCGGAGCTCATCTCCCTCCGAAATCTCCTCGATAACGGGCTTTCCGTTTGCATCGTAACGAGCCACCCGAACGCTTATCACGTAGTGGGAAAGTGAATGCCGACCCGAACCATGAGTCCCCGTCGAAATCGAGCCTGCCACCGTCTGCTCGGTGATGAATCCGACGGATGGCAAAGTCCATTGTTTTCGCGTGCTAAGCTCCTCCAATAGCCGCTTGATCTGGCATCCTGCACCGACGTCGACAAACTTAGCGTCGCCGCTCGAATTCGGTTCAACCTGCTGCAAATTGCTCAGATCCAAACATACCTGTTCACTTTCGATCAATCGGCTCCAGGAATGAAGACGTCCAATGCATCGAATGGTTTGACCGCGGTGCTTTTCCAATATTTCGAGGACTTCGCGTTCGCTTCGTGGCGAGTAATGAGCAGTCGGCGTGAAACAAATATTCTTCCCGAAGTTGGTGATCTGCATACTGAAATCCGGCTTTAATGGTATTTTGAAGGATGGGTCTCATCTATAAGCGAGAACGGCTTACCGTCAGTGCGCGAAAAGCCAAATAAAATTCCGAAAAACACCGTGGGGCGAGCGGCATGTTGCATCCTCACACGCCGAAGCGTAAGCGAGGAGCAATTCGACAGGTCCCTCACTCACGTTTCGGGTTATGATTGGTAGTTTTCAGCCTGCCGCTAGCCTAGCCCTAGTCTCGACAACTCGTTTCAAGAGAATTGAGCCATGATAGAGCCACAATCCGAGCTCGCGAATTCGATGGGAAAGTTTCGTCCCATTCTTTTGACCTTGGCAGAATCGATGATTTCACCAGCTCTTCGAGGCAATCTCGAAGCGTCCGACTTGGTCCAGCAGACTTTTTTGGAAGCTCATCGCAATGCGGATCAACTTGCGGCAACTGGCGAACGTCCCGTTTTCGCATGGTTGCGTAAAGCACTTCGGCACAATTTTCTTGACGCGGTCAAACATCTCAAAGCGCAGAAGAACGATAGCCGGCGAACACTCCGCTGCTCCGAAATGGCAGCGTCCTTTCATCCAATTGAACAGTTCTTTGCTGCCGACGGTACTTCACCAAGTCAGTTTGCGCAGCGAAACGAACAGATCGCACTTATGCTCGCTGCAATTCAAGAATTGCCCCCCAATCAAGGGAATGCAATCATCCTGAAACATCTCCTCGGCCATTCGCTCAAGGAGGTTGCATGCGCGTTACAACTTTCCGAAGATGCTACAGCCGGTCTTTTGCACCGCGGTCGCCAACAATTGGCACAACGGCTCAAAAAGGCCGGCCATGAGTGACTTTTTTGACGACCAATACGAGTTGCCTGATGACGAATTAGCGGACTCCCATCTCGCCGAACTGGAACGAGCGGCTGAGCAACGTCGCGAATTCGATCAAGCAATCGAACCAACCTGCATCGAACAAGAACACCTTCGGTACTTCTCATTCATAGAGGGATTGGCGTCGCCGATTCGCACTGCAATCTCGCAAATGGCCTCGCCACCAACGTTGCCGGACTATGGACCGTTAGAAGAAGTCGGTTATGGCGGAATGGGGGCCGTCTATCGTGCATCGAATCATAAAACGAACCGTATCGATGCGATCAAAATTATTCGACCCGATCGAATTGCATGTGGCTCGCAAGAAACCATCCTGCAATTGCGACGCCGATTCCAACGAGAATGTCAACTTGCAGCTCGAGTCTCACATGAGCATATCGTGCCGATCTATCAAGTTGGCGAAGTGGATGGTTTCACTTGGTTCTCCATGCAGTATGTCGCTGGCCCAAACTTGCATGAAAGGAGTGGGCGAAAAGACATTTCTTTGGTTGAGTTAGTACGTTGCATCGTGTGTATCGTACGAGCCATCGACGCGGTCCATCGTTGCGGAGTTTTGCACGGCGATATAAAGCCTCAGAATATTTTGTTCGATCAAGCGACCGGGCGACCTATGCTAAGCGACTTTGGGCTTGCTGAATTAACATCCGAATTGAATGGAAATCAGAATGGTATTGCAGGCACCTTTGCCTACATGGCTCCCGAACTGATCGAAGCAATGCGAAGCCATCGAACTCGCGAAGATTTTGCCGCCGTCCGCTCCATCGCATCTGATATTTTCTCGCTCGGAGCTACCCTTGGTTCGGTACTGCCAACGCGATCAATGGACCTATTAGTAACTTCCCCAGCCCTTGGAACAGAGGATGCTGAAAAGCGACGAGAGCAACTTCGTAACCACATATCTTTCCATGCGGATCCAGCATTGGCTCGAATCTGCCTCAAGTGCCTTGCAGACGAGCCATGTGCGCGATACGCGACTGCAAACCAGTTGGCGGATGACCTCGCTTCGTGGCTCGATCGACCGCGTTGGAATCAATACTTCCCGAGCCTTCGCTATTTGTTGTGTTTCGTTGTTGCACCCGGACTAGCGCTCGGTGGTCTTTCTGTATGGCTGCTGCAGGGGGGCGAACACGAAATCGCCATCTGGATAGCGATGTTTGTTGGATACGTTCCCCTCTACGCTGCGTTGTGGGCAAGCCAACGCGTCCACCGCGATTCGGAACGGGCTCGGCGTGAATTATGGTCCATTTGGCTAGGACACGGAGTTGCGTCGGTCGCTAGCATGACTGCAATTCGAATCCAAAACGAAGGGGATCTTTCTCGCTCGATAGCCCAGTTCTATCCAACATGCGCCGCGATTTCATCGATTGCGTTTTTCGCCAAGAGTGGAAACTTCTGGTTCGGCTATCGCTGGATCGGTGTCGCCTGGGCAGCTGCAGCAATCGTCCTAGCTATCGCCAATCCATTTAGCCCGGTACTTTTCGGAATCTTTGCAGCTATAACTTGCATAGCCATCGCATTGGGAGATTCCGCATTTGCGGACGACCAAGGCCGCAACTTGTGACTCGGTGCTGCACCGACGTGAAATCATTTGCTTCGATCAGGTGTGATTTTCGAGTACGATATGGAGTACCGCCTGCGGCTGAGTACGATTACGAAAATGCTGACAATTAGCGACTTTCGACTTTAGAAGTGGTGGCCAGCCGCGAGAAGTGTCGGAAATTCCCCAGCTTGAGCGTCGTGTTAGGAAAATCATATTCCGCCGCTAGCCTAAGCAGCCTATCGCTGCACAATCGTCCGCAAAATCTCAAGGAATTGCGATGGAGCTTCAACCATTGGCTCGTGCCCAGAGTCTTTGATAACGTCCAGGGTAGCTCCCCGGATGAGCTTTTGGAGTGTCCGACCGCAGGTCTCGAGCGGAAACAACTTGTCGTGGTCGCCCCAGATGAGATGAGCGTGTACCGACAACTCGCTGAATCGGTGTGTAAAGTCCCTCACTGCTGAAGGCGATGTCATCCGCATCATGGACGCGTAGGCCGCTGCTTTGCCTCCTGGGGAATTGATGGCTCGCTGCATGTCTCTGAGCACGGCCTCTTCGACGGTCGGCTTTGAATACCAGACGTCATTGACAAGGAAGTCTCGCAGGCTCTTGCGAGTTCCGGCAAGCAACTGAAACAAGAATGCGCCGATGATTGGCAATTGCAAGATGCGTCCGAACAAAGGCGGCGGTTGTAGTCGTTCCGATGTGCCTCGCGTCGGCGAAGTTGCCAATAGCCTCGTGCATTTTGCTTTGGAAGCCAGCCAAATTTCTGGCGCAATACAACGACTCGTTCCTAGGCTTAGCGGCTTAGGGCGCGATGACTTTTTGCCATCGACGTGGGACGGCATCCCAAGCTCCCATGTAAGTTGCTTCCAATGGCACGTCGATATACATTTCCGGATACAGAAACACCGGCATATCAGGCAAACAATCACCGACAGCGAGCGGCTCAAGATAGGATCTCACTCGGTCGTCGCATTCGTATGCAAAAACACTCAGAGGCGTTTCAGGCGGAAGTCTTAAAGGGTCGTCCTGAAAGTCCTCAATTATGGCAGCGTGAAGCCCAAATGGATCGCGATTGCTGACCGGAATCGGGTCGATGATGAGCAAGTGGATCTTCTGCCGCAACAGCTCTCGTGCCTTGGTCACAAAGCTGCGAAGTCCGTGCGCGGAATTCTTGTTTCCCGGTGAAACAATTTCGATCACAGCCACTACACGGTCGCCGCTAACATGATGGATAACAACCGCCTTCTGCTTGCTCAGATAGAACTCTGTTTCCGTTTCTTGGTAAAGCTTCGTTTTGGGCCTTGTTTTGGTCGCGAGACCACCGCCGTCGGGCTCATTTTGGTCATCGCTTTTTAAAGCCAAAATATCCGGCCCGACTCCTGCCGCGATTTGTTCTGGCAACGAGTAGTAATCCGTTGGCAATCGCTTGAGAAGCGCACGGTGAATCTCTTCGATCCATGAGTGGTGAAACGCATGGTATATTCCAGCGTCTACCTTTTTCCAGTCGTGCATCGGCATTAAATCTCCCCCTTATTTTTTTCGTATTCTACACCCAGTGGTCTGGACAAGAAAGCTCTTCGCTGTGCGACTGCATACTTTGCATTGTGCCGCGTTGCCACTCTCGATCGAACAGAATAAGAACGCCACTCTTGATCCACAAGACAATACGGCGAAGCCGTTGATGACCTAACTCCCTTTCTCCTCCTGAGTGAGGCTGGTGCACGCTCCAACAGATAGCTTGTGTCGCGGCACTTGACATGCAATTTGTGCATGTAAAGCTACAGATTAGGTCTTTCGTTTGAAAACGTCGCACTTGCCCCAGGTAGCCAGAAAAGGCACGCAACTCCAGTGTGAGCATTCACTTGCGGAGATTTGCGTTTCAATGCACGGAGTCTCTTCGGCACCGGCACCCCTTTAGCTATGGGATTATCCCGTTCAACTCCTTCTACCTTCTTTCAGAAAGTAAATCGATGCATCCCATAAGTGAGTACTGCGAGCGGCAAGGTCCAGGCCTTTTTGAGGAACCTGTCAACACGCTCACCAATCTTGTTTTTATATGGGCTGCTGTTGAGGCATGGAACCTCGCGAGGCGGCACCGCATTCACGCTTGGGATCTGACGTTACTGATGTGCCTAGCAGCGGTTGTGGGAGTCGGAAGTGGAATTTGGCACGCGTTTGCGACGCCTTGGGCAAAGCAGATGGACCTGATCCCGATTCTTCTTTTTCAGCTTTGTTTTCTCTGGATCTACCTGCGATCCTGCGTAGGAATATCGATCGTCACCACCTCGATATGCCTCTTCGGATACTTCGTGGTGAGCGTGATTATGTCTCGGGTGCCACCGTACATGAACGGGTCCATTCTTTACGCCCCCACATTCCTGGTGCTTGTGTGCATCGCTGCGTATCACTACTCCACGCAATCAAAGGAACGTTACCTGATGGCAATCGGTGCCGTTCTATTCTGCATTGCCCTCTTGTTCAGGTCGATCGATTCGCTCATGTGTGGCTATGTGCCGTTTGGTACGCATTTTTTATGGCACGTTTTCAACGGCGGGCTTCTTTACATCGCGATGCGCGCGGTGATCCTGCACCGTGCAACCAGCGAGAAAATCCAGTTCGCAAATAAGGGGCATTCCAATGCATGAACATATAACCCAGTGGATTCGATGTAGTATTGTTGCTGGAATCATGATGTTCCTGATAGGATCCGTTTTTTTCTTTCTGGTACCAGTGATGTTCCCAGAAATTGAACAGCTATATCAGAACATTGCTTTATTTCGACCTTGGCGGGAATCGACATCGACCTACATGATGCTTCACCCGTTCCTCTACGGGCCTATTTTCGCCGCAGTCTTCCTTGCTCTGCGAAAGGGAACCACGTTTCCGGCTGGTATCAGGGGAGGTTTTCTTTACGGCGCGGGTGTATTCTCAGTGGGGAGCCTGCCTATTTTTGTTCTGGAGTTCGCTGCGTTCCAAGTGACGGCGGATCTCATCGGGCTCTGGATCTTTCAAAACCTTTGTCAGTATCTAGCGGCGGGGATTGCTGTTGGTTGTGTGGCCGATGGCGTGACGGTCCGTGTGAGTACAGAGCTGGAGGCATCAGCGGACCATGTTTGGGAGCGATTGCTGCAGAAGAAAACGTATCTGTATCTGGTCCAGGGCTGGCTCGCGATAGAGAAAACGCAGGCATGGCCCGATGCATTTTTTGTACAGGGAGCATCGATCGTGATGCAGATTCGTCTGTTTGGCAAAGGCCCGCTCTCCTCCCATGAAGCCCAGGTCGTCCTTGTTGATGAGTCTGCGCGAGAAATTGCCACGGACGAGAGCAGTCGCTTGGTCCGTATCTGGAAGCATTGCATGCGAGTCGAAGCCCTACCTGGGAACCGATCACGATACACTGACCGCGTCCTTATCAGCGCCGGCTTGTTGACTCCAGCGGTCTGGCTCTTTGCGAGTCTGTTTTATCGTGCTAGGCAGCAGCGATGGAAAAGGCTTCTCGCCGAATTCGAAAGGGAGAATCCCGATGGTTAAGCCCGTCATAATATTAGGTCGCAATTGCGGCGCAAATTAAAATACCGGCGTACAGGAACTCACCCCTCATACTCAAAGGTACTCTAATGTCCTTAACAATTATCACCAATGAGCGATGCTTCCATTCTGACGAAAACTCATCCGGTGATCGCCACCTTGGGACGCGTGACAGATTTGATGTTTCTATTCAGTATGATTATCCGGGGAAGGCCCGTGGATGCGTCCAGGCCGCGAGGATGCTGCAGTATCGAACGCTTCCAGCATCGATATCGACTATTTTGGGGCCGCTAGTAGATGGCGACGGAAAAGTGCTAGCTCCGATCGGATTCGTTAGTTCGAATCGCATGCCAGACTTGAAAGACCTCGAAATCGGGCACGATGCGCAATACCTGAGAAACCTTGCGGCCTGTGTTGCTCGCTCAAAAGCGTTATCTGTTGCCGGTAAGGATCCATTCGTTTCCGATTTTGGCAAGGAGGCCGATGTAACCCCTGGTACCCTCGACGCAGCCCGCCTCGCGGTTGGCGCAGCCTTCGATACGATGGATACCGTTCTCCAATCGCCGAATGGTGATACTGCGTTTGGGCTAGTATGGCCGCCCGGCCATCACGCTGAACGAGAACTCGCTATGGGCTTCTGTTACCTCTCCAATATCGCCTTGGCAGCGCTTTACGCGAGGGACCACCGAGTCGAACTACGTCCAGGTCAGCGCAATAGAATCGTTGTCATCGATATCGATCACCATCGAGGCAATGGAACCGCCGATGTTCTTGCCAACCAGGCGGAGACACTTTTGATCGATGTTTCGTACTGTTCTCCTTACGACGAAAGTCGAAAACGCTTCACCGATGGTCTTTACGATTCAATTCAAGATCGATATCAACAGGCGGGTAAGGAATATCCCTATTCGCGGCCGGATACGGACTGGGGGCTTGAAGCTCACCCGATGACAACTGCGCCAAATATCCTGTCGGTCGAATTTGAAGGTGAACAGACGCCTCAAGCGATTATGGAGCGATTTCTTGAAGAGGTTCTTCCTAATGTGCGGGACTTCCGCCCGGATGTGGTTTTGTGGTCCGTCGGACTCGACTCAGCGATGGGCGATCCAATCGGCGGACTTGGAAATCTCCCCAGCTCATTCTATACGATGATACGAGGCCTCCGTCTTGCGCTTCCAGATGCCCGACATGGGGGGCTTCTCGAAGGTGGCTACGATGAGCTTCGGTGGTTTACCTGCCTTCCTCCGGCCTTGTTAGCTTTGCATGACCACCCTCAAGATACCGTAAACCGTTGCAAGGCATTTAGCAAATATCGCCGAGTTTTCACGTCTTCTGTACCATCCAAGTAAAACGCATGAGAATAGGTTTGGTGCACATATAAATTGGCCGTGATTGTTAAAGCGTTCGGAAATCGATAAAAGATCAGTTTACGGCATTTGTCACAAAAGTTGATATTCTATCATGGCAAAAGCGTGCCGCTCGGCCTCGAAGCGGGCGTGCCGCTTCCACCCACTTGCCGGGCTATGGCACGGAAAGCTTCCAGCGATTCGTACTCCATGCGTTCGCCATCGACTTTGTAATTAATGTAGGCCGAGTTCTTGGCGATCACCACTTTGCGCGCCGGGTTCACATAGACGAACCGTCCGTAGACGCCGATGGCCAGGAACTCGCGCTCGTCACTTTGCGGAATCCAGAACTGATAGGCGTAGCCCAGCGCCGGCTGGCCGAACTGCATTCTGCGGCCGGGCTTTAGGTAAGCCGTGCGTGGCGTCACCGAGTCGTGTATCCACTGGGCCGGCAGTAGCTGTTCCCCGTTCAGGTTGCGACCTCCGTCCAGATAGAGCTGACCAAAGCGGGCGTAGTCGCGGGTGCGCATGTTAAGACCGGCGAAGGCCAACTCGGTGCGATGGGCGTCCGTCAACCAGCGCGCATCGCCCTCCGGTCCGAGCCGCGACCAGAGCTTCTTTTCCATGTAGGCGGCGAGTTTCTGCTTGGTGGCGGCTTCTAGCACCATTCCCAGCACCTGCGTGTCGACGCTGATGTAATGGTTTTCCGTGCCGGCGGGTTTGGCCTTGCGCAACTTGGCTATCCACTCGTTGGTGGAACTGCCGAAGAAGATCGCTTGCCCCAGTTGATTGATACCGGAATTAGCGTCGGCATAGTCCTCGCTGAAGTCGATGCCGGAGGACATTTCCAGCACATCTTGAATCGACACGTCTTTATAGCCACCCTGCTTGAGCAGCGGCACGTAGTCGTTCACCGGGTCTTGAAGGCTTTTGATCGAACCATCGGCCAACGCAAAGCCAATCAGCGCCGAGACAAACGACTTGCCCACCGACCATGAAATGACCTGCGTGCTTGCATCATTGCCCTGGTAATATTTCTCGAACGCCAGCTTGTCGTTGGCCATCACCACCAGACCGGTAGTGCCGGACTGTTTGATCCAGTCGCTAATGGCGATCAGCTTGTCCTCGAAGCTGAAGCTGAAGTCTTGCGGGAGCGTCTGGATCGCACTCTCCAGTTCATAGACCGGGCCAGCGTTGCGGATCAGATTGGATTTTAACAGCTTGGGCATGTTGCGGAACCAATAGACGATTTGGTCCTCATCAAATAGGTGCTCGAATTGCCAGCCGCGCCTAGCATGATGGCCCATCCAGACTAGACAAAGCAAAACGAGAAAAAACGCTGCCTGCTTTTGCCGACGACGGGACAGAACTGAAGACATAGTGCACCTTTAGATGAATGAATGTGTTGATCGATGGATTGCCGGCATCGCAGAAAGGATTACGGACTACATGTACCCCGACCGGTTGCCCTCTAAGAATTGTCGTGTTGCCGTCGAGCGTTCAAGCTGCGCGGCATGGTGACGATGCGATAGAACCGAGGCAACGGTGTCCGAGAAGAACATGCCGCGTGCCGTCAGCCGAATGCATGCACCATCGATTTCGATCAGATTCTGCCGCACTAGTGCCTTCCATTCCTCGGCAAAGTCCGTTAGCACATCGGTTCCTAACAGCGCACGATAGGCATCTCGTTGAATGGTCATTTTCGAGAGCTGCCGAGTTACGTACAACAACTTGAACGATTCCCGGTCGAAATTAAAATAGCGTGTCCAGAACGGAGAAGATGTTTTGTGGGCTTGCATATACTCGGAAGAACTCTCTGGATTCATGGTCTTGAGCGCAGTGTGACCATCTGCTCTTAATGAGTATGAAATGGCTGATGGCCCAAAGCCGAGCATGTCGTGACTGCCCGGTTCGAAGCTACCGATTTCGTAGATGTAGCGCCGGGAGTCATTTTCCAACGCAGAGCGTTCAAAATTCGTTAGGGTGGACTGATAAAAGCCCTGTTGAAACATCGCATTGCGGAGGGATTGCCAGTTGGCCACGGCCGCGTCGTTGTCTGGAAGCGAGCTCACCAACGCAGCGTCTCGTGACCATTCTGTGCCTAGGCCACGGAATAGCACTAAGTGGTATAGGCATAACTGATCAAACCCCATCTGACTTCCGATCGCAACGTCTGCGAGCATCTCCGAAAGCGATTGCCCCGGAAGATTGAAAAGCAGATCACCGGAGACCGTCATGTTCCTGGAGTGGGCCATCTCAACAACCTGGCCAAACAGTTCGCTGTCACCGAATGCAGCTCGCCCCATCTTGATCTGCCAGCTCCGAGAGAAGCTTTGGACTCCTATACTGATGCGAAAGTGACGTGCCTCGAGTTCCTCTTGGAGAATGTCTAACAAGAGCGGGCGGCGTTTGATAAAGTACGTTGGTACTCCTTCAAACGTCACCTCAGCCTGGCTTAGATCGAATCGATCATTGAGCTGTCTGCAGAGTTTCCGAAACGCATCGGCAGGTGTGAGGTTGGCAGTTGCCCCACCGAAGTATAGTGCCTCGACGGGGCGACCGTCTAACACGGAAGATTCCGATAGACGGGAGGTGATTTCCTGTTGAACACTCTCGACGACCGAGGTGGCTTTTCGAGAACTGAAGTCTTCGTGTGGGAAGGTGCAAAAGCCACAGCCAGCAATTTTGGGATTGCAAAAAGAATGCGGCAGAACGCCAACTAATAACGGGCGATGCGGCAAATAGGCGTGCTGAAAATTCGGATGATCGGCTTCGACAGATGCACGCAGTTCGTTGGTCAAAAACGGCATGCTGGCTGCCAACGGAAATCCGTGCAGCAATCGGTGTCGCTGTGGCTTTTTGAGTCGATGTACAATCAACTCGTCTAAGCTCGGGGAACTCGCAGCCGTAAGATGAGTTTGCTGTTGAACTCCGTCTCTGTCATCGGACGAAGATAGGATCGATAATTGAGTCATGAGAGTTTCTTTCGGTAAGCGAAAAAAAGAATGGGAAGGCCAACAAGGCTGACTTGCTAGCCGTTCTCACTTTGCGAATGACGTGCCAATTTTCTTTTGACGCGATTCGCGAGCCCAATTGCCTAAAATCCTTTGGGATTTTAGCATTTACTGCCCCGCTCTCCAGTCGAGCCGCCTAAGATCAAAACAGTTGAAATACAAAGAATGTCGTCGTGAACTGCACTCAAGCTACAATTGCTGTAGCTACACGGCCGTGTCGGTAACTAAATTAGGAGAGACAAGAGATGGCGTTTTTGAGTCAGACGGAACGTCGCCAAACGGAGGCGATTGCACATATTGGCTACTGCAATCCCTTTCTTCCCGATCGGCTGAAATGGGAACGTCAAGTCCTAGGAGACCGGTTCCTCAAAGGTGCCGCGGTCATCAATCTGCCGAGCACGGCCGAAGCGGAAAAGGTATTTGACAATTTTGCGCGACTATTAGAGATTGCCCAACGACTGGCCGACAAAATGCGAATCCAAGTGTTAGATGGACAATGCACTCGCGATGATGACCAGAGGCTCTATCGAGAGACGGTTTTGTTCGTGCTTTATGGCAAATTCTTTTCCGTGGTCAATGCATCTCCCGACCAGAGTCAAGCAGCAGAAAGCCAATTATATGCCTCGCGCTGGGAGCCATTCTTGAAAGACTATCGCTGGTACCTCAACATCGCCGGAGTAAAGCTGCCGGACTACTTCGACGCGGTCCATTGTTTCAGTATCTTCCGACAACTGGATCGTGCCTTTCAACATATTTTCATGTTTATCATCGGTGGATCGATGCCGATGGCCCGATTGCGAGCGACGATTTGGGAGTCGATCTTTACGCACGACATGGGCCGATACATCCGTGGCGTCTACCAGACGCTCGGTGAAATTACGACACTGATTACAGGTCCTTCGGGTACTGGCAAAGAACTGGTGGCAAGGGCAATCGGCTTATCGCGTTATCAAAAGTTCGATTCCAAATCGAAGACATTCGGTGATGTGCACGAGCCTCAACTGCTTGCCGTGAATCTTTCGGCGCTATCATCAACTTTGATTGAATCGGAATTGTTTGGGCACTGTAAAGGGGCATTTACGGGCGCAGTCGGTAATCGACAAGGCTGGCTGGAAGTTTGCGGTGGAAATGGGACCGTATTTTTAGATGAGATCGGCGAACTGGAGCATTCGATTCAGGTCAAGCTGCTACGCGTCTTGCAGACACAGCAGTTCTCCCGCGTGGGCGAAACCAAATCACGCAACTTTGAAGGCAAGTTTATCGCGGCTACCAATCGGGAGCTGGAGTTAGAAATGCGAAGCGGTCGCTTTCGTGAGGACTTGTATTACCGCTTGTGTGCAGATCGGATTCAAACTCCCACTTTACGCGAGCAATTGGTCGATCGCCCAGAGGATTTGGTCGAACTGACGCGCTTCATCGCCGCTCGACTTTTGCGGCATGTCAAGGATGAAGTTGATGCTCTGACCTCCGAATCGGTCGATTGGATCCAGCGGAACTTTGGCTCTGAATATGCCTGGCCTGGAAATATCCGCGAACTCGAACAGTGTGTTAGGAATGTATTGATTCGAAAGTCCTACCTGCCTGCGAATCGCACCATGGGAGGTAGCGTGACGGTCGGCAATTCGACTAGCGACGCAGGATCGGACGGGAGTTTTGTAAAAGCGTTGCTGGCCGGCGAACTTACACTGGACGAGGTCACGCAGGGATATACATCGCAAATTTATCAGCAACTTGGACGCTATGATTTGGCTGCCA
>JBBRGW010000060.1:0-12783 GCA_038223525.1 Pirellulales bacterium | reverse complement strand
CGAAGAGCGTATCCAAAATATTGTGGAGCCAAGCCACACTCCGAATGAGTGACCGACAGGAGCTCGGAAGACAGAAATTTACCTTGGTACGACAAAGGTTCCGCTGGCGATATCGTGTGGCCCACGATTTGGCCAACGAATCACGACGACCAAGTAAAGAATCGGCAAGACGAAATAGAGTCTTCGGAGTTGTTGGGACCACCAAACCCCGCTTGTCCCGTGCGCGTCCACCACTAGGATCGCGCCAGCCACTAAGAACAACGGCATCCAAAACAAAAACGATCGCCACATGCACTGCAAGATCCAGCCTCGTCGACCGTCGCGTCGAACGACTGCAATGCCTGAGACCGCATGCGTAAGTCCACCCCGAGAGAGCCCACCCCAAACGACGATTACACCCAATGGAATGAGAATTATATCTCTCAATCGATTGAACCAACGCTTGGGGGCGGGAGACGAAAGTTCCAGCTCCAATTTTTCAAATCGTTCGATCACTTTGGTAATCGACTGAGGACCATCCTTGAATTCGACTAGTTTTCGATCGCCCGGTGTGCTGACATTAAACGACATGTTCGGCTTAATGTTGCCGTTGCTGTTGCGCTCCGGCTCATTTGCGTTCTCAAATCCCTCGAAACTAGAGAAATCCGGAGTGGGTGCGGCGGTAAAGTTCTCACGACCACGTAAGCGATTCATCCCATCGATAATGTTACGTTCCAAGAATCCTAACTGGTTGTATGCGGCCAAAAATCGTGTGCGTTGCGAGTTGGCAATTTCGTCGATCTGTGCAATCTGATCGGGTTCCAAGTACCTCGAGAGTTTAGAGGCGTCGATCTTTTCGACAAGCGATTTTTGGTTCTCTGGATCTCGAAGAATAGCGGCTAGAGTTGTTAGTGATCTTGCATCCTTTTGGTTTTCGATAATGTCGACGACAATCGACGCGAGCAAAATGACGGTCAGGATGAGCCAAGGGAGCGCAGCCACCATTGCCAATACCACAGCATGTACGACACGCATCGTCACGGTGACTAGCTGTGGCCCCTGTGACACCCTGTCTAGCTCCGTTTTGATCAAATTCAGGTCGACGATTTTTCCGGACTTCAGTTTATCGAGAAACTGTGTCGCGCGCCAGGGAGCAATAGCCTGGCTTTCAATCCGTCGAACGGGCCGTTCATTCGAAGGAAGGAGCGGGCTTCTTGGGTTTCGTCGGTCAGGCAAGGCAAGGCATGCTAGTTCCGAAAACAATGGCTTGGAATCTGTGAAACGCGAATTGGGGAGCGACATCGTCTTGACGGTCGCCTCGGAAAGGGTGAGTTTCCCCGATGAAGTCAGCCACCATCGCTCCATCGCAACGGCAGGATCGCTCGCAATTGAGTCGCTGGATTGGATTTCTTCTATTGCATCGCGCATGACTCGCTGGGTTACGGGCCAAGGCATCGGATTTCGATAGTTGAACCTTAGGAACATCGGGGAACCATCGGGAGCGACATATGCGTCCCAACGCCTTTGCCCGTCAATTCCGGTTTCCAAGAATCGCATTCGTGTTCGGCGAACGCAGTTTTCTCGAGACTGACTGGGCGGAGGACTGGTTGCCGGACTTAGCTGAATCCAAACGGAACGCTCTATCGTGCTGTCGTAAGCCGAAAGCCATTGCGAATCATCTTCGGTCGCAATTCTCCCTCGGATCTCGAATCGACCCAATCGAGATGGAACGGCCGAATTGGCTTCGATCGGCAACGTCGCGATGGACCAGCCGGTTTCCGGCAATTCAATCGAACTAGATATCGATTTCTGTGACGAGACCCAGGTTTGAGTTTTCGAAAGCCACTCATGTAGGAGCTCTTTCTTGTCCCGCTTCTTCCAAACCGCTGCAATTACGATACAGCCGACCAGGATACCGAGCCATGAGAGCGATCCGAAAAGGATAGGAGACGATGTTGGCGAGGTACCAACGGCGTACATCATTGCGACCGTCACCCACTCGACGGCGTTCATCACCGCCAGGAAGACTGCAACTCGAATTAGGCAACTTCGAAATGTTGGTCGACTTCCATGCACTGGATCAACCACCCGCAAGTTCAGAAGCTTTTTGCCAATCGTGGTACCGAATAGAAATTCGGAGGCTAAGAGATAGATTCCCTGCCACAGTGTCCCGAGAAAGTTTATATAATACTGAAGCTCGAACTTGGTCTCACCGAAAAAAATCGTCAACAGAACTGCGAATCCGATCGACAACGAAATGAAAAAAGTGTCGATCGTGTATGCCAATGCGCGGCGTGGAAGCGTTGCAACGCGATCCTGCTGGCCTAGAGTTAGCTTCAACTCGTCACGAAACTCTTGAAAGTTTGCGAATCGTTTTGATCGGTCGCGAGCCAGTCCCCGCATCACGACTTGTTCTAGTTTTTTGGGGACTTGGACCCCCGCTTCGGCAAACGAGGGAGGATCAGCGGATACGATTTTCGCGATCACTTGGGTTGCATGAGGAGATTCAAACGGAGCTTTGCCTGCCAATAGAAAGTAGGTGGTGGCCGCAAGGGAATAGATGTCCGATTGTTCATCTACTTTTTCGCCTAGAATCTGTTCTGGCGAAGCGTATAACGGGGTGCCCAAGAAGCTGCCGGTACGAGTCAGTTCGGAATCGCTGATCAGTGACCTCGCCAATCCGAAGTCGCCGATTTTGACGTTTCCTTGATCATCCAAGTAGCAATTGGCTGGCTTGACATCGCGGTGGATCATTCCTCGCGAGTGGGCTTCGATTAGGCCATCAATACATTGCAATATGAGAGGGATGGCTTCGGAGTATGCAATGGCACCGCGGTTCGTAACGATGTCCTTCAACGTTTGTCCGGTCATCAGTTCCATCGCGATGAACGGAGTACCAGCGTCTTCGTCAGCGCGATGTACAAAGACGCAATGTGGGTGACTGATCGCGCTAGCGATAACCCCTTCCAGTCGAAATCGGTCGAGTGCTTCAGAGGACCGCGATAGTTCAGGCGACAAAAGTTTGATCGCGACCATTCGTCCGGAATCATCGGCGGCTTGGTAGACTCGGCCCATGCCGCCTTCGCCGAGCATTTTTATTAACCGATAGCCCCCAACAATCTTCTGGCCCTTTTTGGAGGAGGATTGAGGGTCGCCGGACGCGGTAGACTTTGATCCAGGTGAATTGGCTGATGCCGAATCATCAGCAAAGAACTGCGTTTTTTCTAGCGAATTGTTCGTGCTGCTCTCGTCCGACTTGGTCGGAATCGGTTCGGTTTCGGGGGCGAGATCATCTGGAGTTAGCATGTCAGGAAACTTGGAAGCGAGTTTCAAAGCAATTCGGCGGCGACTCCAATTTCTTTGTATCTTACGTAGCAAAACAAGGCAAGTGAGGGGACCGATTTGGTCAATCGAAAGTTGGCCGCATCACATGCAGGATTCGATTCGCTTTGTATTGGAAGCGATCTGCTCAGTTGGAGTAGGGCTCCCAATAACGACGCATTGAGCATAAAGCCAGTTGTCTTTTTCGAATCGCAGGCCGCGAACACTACTTGTCTTGCGTTGCAGGAAAACCTGGTCTCGCAGCAGTCTTGATCGCTTCCCAAGGCTTGGGGTAGTAATAGTGCGGTACCGAGGGACCGGCGTGGTTCGCGTAGTTGCCGTTGCAGTAGTTTGTTTTCCATGCCATCGCTTCTTGGCTCGACGGTTCGATTTTGTAAGCAAGATAGCCGCTCATGTATCGCGGTCGGTTGTAGACCGCGCGGTATTCTGGGATCGAATTCCAAATGTGATGAGAGAAAAAGTCCTGACGCTGAAGTGCGGGATCCAAATAGGTTCCCGATAGCCAATCTCCCGCGAAGCTCTGCTTGCAAGATGCTATCAATCCAACACTCAAAATCGCAACCCCGGCTGCTTTGCGAACATCCATTTTCTTCTCCACTCCGTTCATACCAAGATCAAACAAACGTTCGATTATCATCGAACGAAATGCATTTTGGGTTTCACTCAAGCGGCTTGCTATTTACAAAAAAGAATAGCAAGCATTTGTGAAAAACCTGAAACAGAGTCTATGCGGATAGGTAAGTTCGCAGTGATTATGCCGGTCATCTGACGAAACGCACTCGAATTGGACAAGATGTCGGGCATTCGGATTCTGACCGCATTCGCGGCATCCATCGCTTGTCAGAACTTTCTATGGCATTTGCCTAGGTTTCCTTCTAAACTGCAAAAATGTCCAACGCAACACCGAGCCCTGAATTCGAAAGACTTACCGAAGTCCAAACGGCCGTGATCCGATCCGGCAAACATTGGATCAGGAATTTCTTTCCAAATCTACGGGATGCTGCCATCCGATGGAGCGAGGATGATGCGAGTTCCTTGGCCGCTTCAGTCGCTTACTATCTGGCACTTTCTCTTTTCCCAATGATGCTCTTGCTTACATCGGGCTTCGGGATCTTCTTGCAGTTCTCGAAAACGGGCAAGAAGGCAGAGGAGCAGATTCTTAGCATGGTTGAAACGCATGCCTCCCCAATCATCAAGAAACAAATAGAGCAAGTCCTCACGCAATTGCAGAATCAATCCGTTGTGAGCGGTCCATTCGGTTTCTTGGCGGCAACGTTAGCGGCCATCGGCATTTTCGCTCAAATCGATCGAGGTTTTGATCGCATCTTTCGTATCCCTGTCGAAAAGGACGGAGACGTGAGACGAACAATCTACCGCGTAATGAAGAGTCGCTTTCTGGCCTTCGTTATGCTGGCTGGACTTGGTGGTTGTATTCTCGTGATGTTCGCGGCGGGAATGGTCATGGCTCAGTTTCGATCGTTGACGACTTCGACTGTCCCGAGCATGAACTATTGGTTTGGGTTCTTTGAACTTGGCACCACTGTTATCGGTAATGGACTTCTCTTTTCATTGGTCTATCGATGGCTGCCAAAACGGTTTGTGTGTTGGCGAGATGCGATTCGAGGTGGATTGCTGGCCGCCTGCATTTGGGAACTTGGTCGTGGTGTGCTCGGTGTCTTTTTGATAGGCATGCGTTACTCATCCGCTTATGGAGCGGTTGGTTCCTTCATCGCAATTCTATTGTGGTGTTACTACGGTATTTCGATTTTGTTTTTCGGCGCTGAATACGTGCAAGTGCTGCAACTTCGTCGTCAAGGTGATCCAACAACTGGATCGGCTCCGGGATCTATAACGGGATCTGCTGTTTTAGAAAATGTCGCTGCAAAGGAGAGACTGGTAGCCGAACCGGGAATCGTGTCCAGTGCGCGACTATCG
Source organism: Pirellulales bacterium (assembly GCA_038223525.1). Lineage (GTDB taxonomy): Bacteria > Planctomycetota > Planctomycetia > Pirellulales > Pirellulaceae > JBKCUI01. Next base: position 7,527 of record JBBRGW010000060.1, on the reverse strand, counting down.
GAGTCAGACGCTCCCAATTCGAGGGAGTTATTTTCATTGCCCGCCGACGCAACGAGACAGCGTCCTAGGCGAACTCATGAACATTCGCATGCAGATTCGATGGGTTGAGTCACTCTCGGCAAGAGTGACCTACAGGGCCATTTCACTGGCTTGGAGTATGCATTGCTGAACGAGTAGATCGTGGTCCAACGAATAGGTGTAACTACTCTCGCCTCGAATGGCGGATGCCAAGGCGAGAAAATCGCCGTCGTAGCGTCCTGTCATTTTTGAGAGTTGGACGACTTGCGTTCCTTTTTGAAAGAGACCTTGAGGACGATCGAGTGTAAGCGTTAACTGCGGAGGCTCTAGCGGATAGATTTCGATTGTACCTTGTGAACCGCACACGACAAATTGCCGGCGACGATTACCATCCACCTCGACCACGGTGCTTCGTATCGATGCGGTCGCATTGGGGTATTGAAAAACGGCTAAGCAGTTGTCGTAAAGCGCATCAAGTTCTGGATGTGATTGTCGATTCGTTGATACTATATTTTGTGGCTTGCCAAGTAGCTTGACCACCGCGTCTATCAAATGGCAACCGAGTTCGAACATGGAACCGCCATGGAATCGAGCAAGGTCTGCGCGCTCTTTAGGTGACGTAATCTTCTTACTCATTACTCCGTGTATTTCAAAGATCTCCCCCAACCATCCTTGCTTTACCGCATCGAACAAGAATTGAAACGCAGAGTTACTGCGAAACATGTAGCCCATTTGCAGGACCCGCTTTTGGTTCGCGGCAATGTTGGTTACTCTTCGGAAATGATCCAAGGATGCACCGGCTGGTTTGTCCAGATGGACATGCAATCCTACCGAAAGGCACTTCTCCGCCGTGCTAAGCAGTTGATCGATGTCGGTTTCGATCAGGACGAGTTGCAAATCAGGTTGACTGAGCAACTGATCGGTTGTCATCCAAGTGCAATCCGAGAACGAACTGGCCGCTTGGGCCACTTTTCGTTGAACTGGGTCTTCTTCGACAACACCGACAAGTTCGAAGTGTTCGCTCAACTTCTTGATCGCATCGCATTTCCCACCCGCATGTCCATGATTGGTACCGATCTGTCCGACGCGTATACGCTTAGGCAGCTGTCCAAACGCGGAAATGCTCCACTGCGCCGCTAGCGAACTGGTCACTAGGGGCGTTAGGGTTGCTAAGGAGCGTTTAGAGAAATCGCGACGCGAACCATGGTTGTTCGAGTCGTTTAGTTGTCTTTGTATAACGGAAGTCCTTCGCTCTTGGCTGCTTTCTTGGCTTCGGCGGTTTGTTTCTCATTCATCAGAAGCTGCTCCGCTTCTTCTTCGCTGATGGCATCCTCTGGAGCCAACGGGTCACGGAGCAGTGCGATGGTTTGGGCGGGGTACTCTTTACCATCGACGACGAGAATAGCTCGATAGGTACCGTTTGGCACATTGCGTTGTCCACCCCGACCACCGCCGAAACCAGCACCTGGCCCACCGACAACTGGCCCACCGACAACTGGTCCACCGGCACCGCGACGACGTGGTGCGGCATCGGGTTCGCCTCCAGTTGGCGTTGTCGGTGCAGTTGTTGGAATGGGAGTTGTTGCGTTGGGGTCTTCAAGTTGCGGAGGCTTTGTCGGATCCGCTGGTGTTTGCACAGCAGGCGTACCTGGTGTAGTCGTACTCGGAGGCGTCGTTGTAGCAGTCGCTTCACCAGGTGCATTCTCATTCGCACCGCGCCGTCCACGCCCTTGACCTCGACCACCTCCACCGGCACCCTGTCCACCCGCACCCTGTCCACCCGCACCCTGTCCACCGGCACCCTGTCCTCCGGCACCCTGTCCTCCGGCACCGCGTGCTCCTCCGGCTGCCTGTTGACCTAAGTCCCAATTGATCAAATGAAGTCCGGCGGCAGTCTCGCCTCGCAGTTCGCGAACCGTCTTGCCTTCGATATCCTCGATACGCAATGAAACACGCTCTGCCTTGACGGGCAGCGCGTACCAAAGATGTGCACCGGCGGTTGGGTTCTCACCCGAAAAGCGACGATTGGTAATACCGCGACTGGGTTCGCTACGCCATCGAACTACCTCCTCCGGTTTGAACAGTGCGACTTGGTTCGAGAGGTTCTCCGGCTTGAGTTGACGCAGTGCGGATACATCGCAAGCCCATAGACTGCGACCATGAGTTGCTGCCACTATCTCGCCGTTGGTTGGATGTTGCGCTATTTCATGGATGGCGACCGTTGGCAAGTTGGTATTCAGTTTGGTCCAATTGGCACCGCGGTCCATCGACAACCACAAAGCGAACTCGGTACCTGCGTAGAGCATGTTCGCATTGGAGATGTCCTCTCGCAAGCAACGGGTGGAGCCCCATGGAATATTCGATCGAATAGAGCGCCATGTATCTCCGAAGTCGTTCGATTCGAACAAATAGGGCTCATCATCGTCTGAGCGATGGCCATCCAACGATATGAATACTCGGCCGTCTTCGTACCTTGATGCTTCGATCGAGGAAACCCATCGCGGCGATGGGATACCCAAGTTCGTCGTAATGTTTTTCCATTCGAAGCCACCGTTGCGAGTGACCCACAGCGCCCCATCATCGGTGCCCGCGTAGAGGACATTGGAGTTGCGTGGTGATTCCGAAAAGGCGGTGCCTGAACCGCGCGGAGTGAGAGTGATGTCCGGTGAAATCGGTACCAGGTTGTTACCTCGGTCCAAAGATCGGAACACATGGTTACCAACCGCATAGAAGATCTTTGAGTTCTGGCTCGAAAGAACAAACGGAGTGTTCCAGTTGAATCGATACGATGCGCTAGCTGGCGATCGAGTTGGACGAATCGTTGCGCGTTCGCCTGTCTTGAGATGGCGACGACCGATTGATCCATTTTGACTTTCCCAATAGATCAAGTCGGGATCTTGTTGATCCACTTGGCAAACAAATCCATCACCACTTCCGATCGACAGCCAATCCTCGTTGAGAGTTCCGCCGTTTTTGCTGATAGCGGGACCGCCCCAAGATCCGTTATCTTGAAGGCCACCGACAACCCAATACGGATACTTGGGGCTGATGGCAACGTGATAAAACTGGCCAACGGCTGCGGTATTGATATGGTCCCAATTGATACCTCGGTCGTAGGATACATAAAATCCTCCGTCGCCGCCGATGACTTGATGCCGCCCGTCATTTGGGTCGATCCAAAGATCGTGGCAATCCGCATGCACACCGCGGCCAAAGTTGCCATCGAATGTTTTCCCGCCGTCATCCGATTTGAATTGGGTCACTCCCAATACATAGACTTTGTTCGCATCGCTCGGATCCACTTTGACAACGCTAAAGTACATTGGGCGTGTATTTAGCGAGTTGACTCGTTCCCAAGTTTCGCCACCGTCGTTGGAACGATAGACTCCTCCGTATTGGTACCCCTTGGCACCCTGCATATCTTGAATGTTCGGAGTCTGACCAAAATACGAGTAGGTGTTCGGACGTGTTTCCGCGAGCGCTCCATCTCGGGCGGCCAACGTAACTTCGAGCTCTTTGGTTTCCCCACCACGCAGAATTGAGACTTTAGGTTTGTCACCTACCTTGAATTCGCGAATCGCCGCGACAAACGACTCGTAGTTTGAAACTGGTTTTCCGCCTAACGACTTTACGATATCGTTCGGCTCCAAGCCTGCTTTTTGGGCTGGTCCATCGGCTGTGATTTCCGTGAGAACCGCACCGCCTTGGTCCGACGTTTCACCTTGGATGCCCATGTAGACATTGCTGGGTCCTTGCGGTCCTTGAGGGCCGCCGGCGCCACCGCGGCCGCCCGGTCCAGCTTGACCCGCGGGCCGGTTTTCTAAAGTGACTGTCAATTCCATCGATTCCGTGCCGCGGGTGATTTGTAGTTTGACTTTGTCGTCTGCGGCTCGCGTACGCACTTGGGCTACCATATCGTTGTAGGCTCCAGGAGCTTTACCTTCGTACATCGTGATGACGTCCGCTTCTTTGAGTCCGGCTTTTTCGGAGGGTCCATCAGCGGTGACGCGTGTTACGACGATCTTGCCTTCTCGATCTTCGGCAGTGACACCGAGCCACACGCCTGCCAATGCCGCTTGGGCTTGGCCTGTACCAGGTCGCCCCGTAAGTACCGATTCGAGAGACAACGATTCTTCGCCTCGCTTCAATTGGATGGTTAGTTTATCTCCTATCTTCTTGGCGCGTTGCGCTTCGAGAACTTGATCGAAATCGGTAATAGGTTTTTCCTCGATAGATAGAAGCTGATCACCGACTTTAAACCCAGATTTCTCGGCTGGGCTTTTCGGCATCACTTGTGCGACGATGGCTTTCGAGTCGCGATTGATTCCGACGAGCCCGAGGAAAGCGGGAAACGGAGCGGGCCCTTTTCCGATCTCTTCGCAATCGATGATCGCGAAGATGGCGTTGGGGGATTTGGATTGCCAGTCGATTCCGATTCGGCCCATATTGGAGGAGGGTAGACCATTGGTTAGTTTTCGCCAGGTCTTGCCTGCATCGGTCGTTTTATAGAGTCCGCTGCCTGGGCCCCATTTTCGGATAGGGTCATAGCCATCGACACCGTCTGGCTTTGCAACCGTACCTGGCCAACTATCGAATCCATCGCGTTGGCGGTCCCAAAATGCAGCGATGATCGTGTCTGGATTGGTTGGGTCCATGATCATATCGATCACACCGGTTTTGTTATCGACAAAGTGAACCTTCTCCCAAGTCTCACCCCCGTCGGTTGTCTTAAAGACTCCTCGATCTTCGTTTGGGCCATAGAGTCGACCGGCTGCCCCAACGTATACAATCTTGGGGTCTTTAGGGGAAACGAGGATGCGGCTTATCTGATAGGTCTTCTTGAGGCCCATATTCTTCCAAGTCGCACCGCCATCGGTCGACTTGTAGACACCGTCGCCGTAGGAAACGGAATTGCGCGGGTTCGCTTCGCCGGTTCCAGCCCAGACGACACTGGTATCATTTGGGTCGACAGCGATGGCGCCCAAAGAAACGGTTTCTTGCTTGTCAAACTGGTGCGTGACGGTGGTACCTTGATTGATCGTTTTGAGGATCCCACCTGATGCGGTTGCAATAAACCATAGCGACGGGTCTTTCTCGTGGATTGCGATGTCGGTAATTCGTCCGGCCATGTTCGCAGGCCCGATGGATCGCCATTTGACATTCTTTACCAATTCTGCGTCTACCTTCATCGCAGGCGGGAAGACGATCGGTTTCGGGGGGGGCCGTGTCGGCTGGCTTTTTGGCTGGTTCGGTAGCTTTGGGCTCGGCAGGCTTGGGTTGCTTGATCGATTGCAGTTCCTTCACAATCGTTCCAAGCACGCCTTCGATGGCTTCCAATCGATCCGAAGTCTTGTCGGTGGTCGGTGCAACTGCGGGCGTTGTCTCTTGTGCTTGGACGCGATTCCAATCGGGACAAGGCAATAAGAATGAGACGGCCAAGCAAGTTTTAAAAAACAATGGACAAAAAGTATCCAAGGACAATCTCATCAATAACTCCGCAGAAGGTTCGTCAAGAGGAAGCTAAGGTAATAATTTCTAGTTCGGCCGGGAGATGGAAACCGAGTGTGACTAGTCTAGTCGCACAGCAAGGCCGATTGCAATTTGCAATGGAAAAATCTTTGCACGCCGGGAGGGGTCCGCAAAGGGGAAGTCAACCTTGTAAACGCGCTTTTGTCGACTTTGCCCAGCCAATTCGGTGGCCAGCGGGCTCAGTACGAGCCTCGCCCTCCCTGGTTTTCAATCAATCAGGCGTTGGGAAATGGACCTTTTTATCGGCCGCCGGCCCAGACAATTCCATTGACCACGGCATTCAAAAACACTTTGTCAGAAAAGGTATCGTTGGAGTGACCATAGGTCGTTCCAAATACTCTCGCTTTGCCGTATTGGTTGGTCCAGAAGACGGCGTGTTCCTCACTGTTTACTTCGCTTTTCGAAGTTGCGAGCACGGTGGTATTCGGCCAAACTTTTTCGATGACGTACAGTTCATCCATGGCGGACGTATAGTTTGCGGGAAAGCCTTTCATGATCTGGTGATCTGCCTTTACGACTTTGACTGGATAGCGGCTTTGGTGATCGTGCTTGCGGCTTGTGACCCCCAAAAATTCTCGCCAATCATCGATCTTAGCGGATCGATACGTATGCATGGCGCAATGGATGACGACTGCATTGACACCTTCGAAGTGAGGTTGGGTAACGCTCTTGATGTAAGCTTCGTCGTCGGTGTCAGCGAAGCACTCGTTATGAATAACTACGTCAAAGTCTTTAAACCATTGGGGGTTCTTGTAGAGATCGATCATGGCCTTGGTTCCTTTGCCCCCTTGGTTGACAATTGTCCAATCGATTGGAATCCCTTTTTCCTGCGCGGCCAATTGGAGGGCTTTGCTTTGGAAGTCATAATCGTGACAGCATCCGCCGGTAACCAGCAGGACCGATAGGTTCTTGGTGCTTGGCTTTGCATTTGCGGGGATCGGTGTGGTGGGTTGTTGCGCGAAGCAAGGAATGACGGCAAACAATGCCAGGGCGGCGAAGTAGACCGAAATGCGGATGTGGGAAATGAGTGAAGTCATTGGATGCATTACCATTGTGGCTAGAGGGAAAGAAAAAGAGGTGCTGGCCTTCCGAGCGTTTTTAATTGCCGGTGGACCGTATTGTACTCCAGAGGGCCGAAACCGTGCGAATTCGACTAACCACCTGGGTCACTAATCTGCTACAAATAGAAGAATGCAAAGCGTTCTAAATCCCCAAATAAAACCGACGTATTCTATTCCCAAGACGATCGGCCAAAAACTGATTGACCTTCGAGGTCTTATTTCCCGATTTGTGGTGAGTCAATCGCTTATCATTTTGGCGATTTGGTTCCTAACTGCTTTTTGGACTTTTGGGCTCTTGGACTATTTGCCCGCCAAAATGGGTGCTGCGGAATCTCCGTTGGCGGTTCGAGCGGTGATGCTGGTGTTGCTCATCTCCGTTTCGCTCTATCTGGTCTATCGACTCCTTTGGCAGCGGTGGAAAGTGCGTTGGAGCGACTCGTCTCTTGCGCTGCTTATCGAGAACAAGCATCCGGAATTTCAGAGTTCGCTCGTTACGACCGTGCAAGCAGCTAGGCCGTCGGCAATGGTGGATGCTTCCATTGAGGAGCATCCGTCCCGAGCGGGCTTGCTCGACATGGCCAGAGAGAGAGCATCGAAGCTGATTGCGACGGTCGATGCCAATGAGTTGGTTCGATTTCGTCCGCTCCAGTTGCAACTGGTTGTTCTCGGAGTGCTGTTGGCGTCTAGTTGTGTGGTAGGTCTGCTGCAGCCAGCGTGGACATACCATTGGGCGAGCCGATTCTTTGCATTGTCCAACGTGCCCTGGCCGCGATCAACCGAATTAGGGATCGACGGAATTGAAATGGATGTGCCGACCTTCACAGGGCGGAATACTCGGCAACGCTATCTAGTTCCCTTTCGAAACGGAGTGGCGTCGGTTCCGAAAGGGCAAGCGTGTCAGCTCAAGACCTACGCAAAG